>NZ_JBIUWQ010000030.1:0-75368 GCF_044743525.1 Pseudomonas sp. NPDC087598
GCTGCTGCATTTCGTTTACGCCGTTCTCAAATCGGGCCAACCATTTGACCCGAAATTTGCACTTGCCCGATGAGGGGCAAGACGGTATCTACAGGGGATTGCGGGTGCGACGGGTTATTTGTCGTTGGTCAGGCTGTTGTAGCTGGTGAACAGGTTGCGGTAGTCCGGGATGTGGTTGGAGAACAGGGTGCCCAGCCCTTCGATGTCGTTACGCCAGTCGCGGTGCAGCTCGCAGGCCAGGCCGAACCAGGTCATCAACTGGGCGCCAGCGCTGGACATACGATTCCATGCCGAATCGCGGGTCATTTCATTGAACGTGCCCGACGCATCGGTGACCACAAACACATCAAAGCCCTCTTCCAGCGCCGACAGCGCCGGGAATGCCACGCAGACTTCAGTCACCACACCGGCAATGATCAGTTGCTTTTTGCCAGTGGCCTTGATGGCCTTGACGAAATCCTCGTTGTCCCAGGCATTGATCTGGCCCGGACGAGCGATATACGGCGCGTCGGGAAACAAGGCCTTGAGTTCCGGCACCAACGGACCGTTGGGGCCGGTTTCGAAACTGGTGGTCAAGATCGTCGGCAACTTGAAGTACTTGGCCAGATCAGCCAGCGCCAGCACGTTGTTCTTGAATTTGTCCGGTTCGATGTCGCGTACCAGCGACAGCAGTCCGGCCTGATGGTCGACCAACAGAACGGCAGCGTTGTTCTTGTCCAGACGTTTGTATTGAGTGCTCATTACAGTAATCCTCGCGTGGTATAGGCGCCGACCGGCGGTCGGCGTGGGTGAGCCGATCAGCGCTGTGAATCCAGCTCTTCGTGTTCATTCGCGACTTGCTGAGCCTTGAGATAGCTCTCGATCAGCAATTGGTAATGCGGCATGGCCTGGGCGTAGACGGCGGCCCACTGCTCGGCATCGGGACGGTTCCACGAACCTTGCAACTCGGACAGCGTCGCCATGATGTCGATCGGCACCACCCCGGCCTGGGCCAAACGGGCAATCGTCAGATCAGTGGCCAGTCTGGAGTGATTGCCGGACGCGTCGACCACGGCGAAAACCTTGTAGCCTTCGTGCACGGCGGCGATGGACGGGAACGCCAGACAGACGCTGGTCAGGGTCCCGGCAATCACCAACGTCTTCTTGCCGGTGGCTTTGACGGCAGCATGAAACTCCGGGTTGTCCCAGGCATTGATCTCGCCTTTGCGTGCCACGTATTGCGCATGCGGTGCGGCTTCGTGAATCTCCGGAATCAACGGCCCGTTCGGCCCCTGCGGTACAGACGCCGTGGTAATCACCGGCATTTTCAGCAAGGTCGCCGCCTTGGCTAACGCCACGGCATTGGCGCGCAGTTGTGGTACGTCCATGTCTTTGACGATCTGGAACAAGCCGCTCTGGTGGTCGATCAGCAACATTGCGCTGTCGTTGGGATCGATGGTCGGTTTCTGGCCATTGAAATTCGCTGCATTGACAGTGTTCATGTGCGTTTCCTCTTTCTTTAGGCAACAGCCATCCCTGGCCTTCGAACCGGCCTACGCGTCCTGTGTAGAGCGGAGTGGTGTTGCGTCAGGCGTGCATCTGGCCGAAGCGGCCGGACTGGAAGTCGGCGAAGGCCTGGTGAATTTCCTGCTCGGTGTTCATCACGAACGGGCCGTGGCCGACGATCGGTTCGTCGATCGGCTCGCCGCTGAGCAGCAACACCACCGCGTCCTGGCTGGCTTCGAGGGTCAGTTGATGGCCATTGCGCTCGAACAGTGCCAACTGTCCTTCGCGCACTGATTCCAGACCGTTGACCTGCACCGAGCCTTTCAACACCACCAGCGCGGTGTTACGGCCTTCATGCAGATCGAGCGTCAGCAACTTGCCGGCGTTCAGGCGCAGGTCCCACACGTCAATCGGTGTGAAGGTGCGCGACGGGCCTTTGTGGCCATCGAACTCACCGGCGATCAAACGCAAACGGCCGGCGTTGTCCTTGAGCTCAATGCTCGGGATGTCGCTGTCGAGAATGGTCTGGTAGCCCGGCGCGGCCATTTTGTCCTTGGCCGGCAGGTTGACCCACAGCTGGACCATTTCCAGTTTGCCGCCGGTTTTGGCGAAGTTTTCCGAGTGGAACTCCTCGTGGAGGATCCCGGAAGCAGCGGTCATCCATTGCACATCGCCCGGACCGATGGTGCCGCCACTGCCGGTGGAGTCGCGGTGCTGCACTTCGCCCTCATAGACGATAGTCACGGTTTCGAAACCACGGTGCGGATGCTGACCAACGCCACGTCGCTCGGCGGTCGGGGTGAAGTCAGCAGGACCGGCGTGGTCAAGCAGCAGGAACGGGCTGATGTGTTTGCCCAGGTTGTCGTAGGAAAACAGCGTGCGAACCGGGAAACCATCGCCGACCCAGTGGCCGCGAGGGCTGGTGTAGATACCGATGATGTTTTTCATGGTTGTCTCCAATTTGGGTGAGTGACGCGATGGATCAAGCTTAAATCCATGACCATTAATGCACTAGACTGCAAAAATCAGCCTTAGCGTTCTATATGGAGAACGATGGTGGAAGACCTCAACACCCTCTACTACTTCACCCAAGTGGTGGAGCATCACGGATTCGCCGCTGCCGGGCGCGCGCTGGACATGCCCAAGTCGAAACTCAGTCGACGCATTTCCGAACTGGAAGAACGCCTCGGTGTGCGCCTGCTACACCGCACCAGCCGCCATTGTTCGTTGACTGAAATCGGCCAGGCGTATTACCAGCGCTGTCTGGCTATGCGCGTGGAAGCCGAAAGCGCCGCCGAACTGATCGAGCGCAATCGCTCCGAGCCTCAGGGACTGGTGCGTTTGAGTTGCCCGACGGCACTGCTTAACTCATGGGTCGGGCCGATGCTCACCCGTTACATGCTCAAGTACCCGCTGGTGGAGCTGTTCATCGAGAGCACCAACCGCCGGGTCGATCTATTGCACGAAGGTTTCGACATTGCGCTGAGGGTTCGTTTTCCGCCATTGGAAAATACTGACATGGTGATGAAAGTCCTGGGCAACAGCACCCAATCTGTAGTGGGCAGCCCGATGTACCTAGAGCGCCTGTCGTCACCGCCCTCGCCCGCCGACCTCAACGGCTTGCCGAGCCTGCATTGGGGCGCGGCACAACGCGAGTACCAGTGGGAACTGCTCGGGCCGAATGACAACACCGCGCTGATCCGCCATACGCCGCGGATGGTCACCGATGATTTGATTGCCCTGCGCCAGGCAGTGATTGCCGGGGTGGGCATTGCGCACTTGCCGAGTGTGGTTGTGCGCGAAGACATTGCGGCGGGACGTGTAGTGGAGTTGATTCCGGGGTGGGCGCCAAAGTGCGGGGTGGTGCATGCGATTTTCCCGTCACGGCGGGGGCTGTTGCCATCGGTGCGTACGTTGATCGATTTCCTGGGCGAAGAATTTGCCCACAGCGATATCGCTTGAATCGGCGGCGCGGCTATCCCTGGCAAGCCAGCTCCCACGGGTTTTGAGGTGGCCACATCATTTCATTAACCACATGAATCCTTGTGGGAGCTGGCTTGCCAGCGATGAAGCCAGTCCAGACAACATTAGTCCTGGAAATGATTCATGACCTGAGGTCAAAGGTGCTTTGTTCCACCGACGGTTTTTCTCATGGATGCAGACGCGGATACTCCTGCCCATTCCCACTGCAACCCTGGAGTCCTGCATGTCTGTCCCCGCTTTCGGTCTTGGTACGTTTCGCCTGCAAGGTCAGGTGGTCATCGATTCGGTGAGCACCGCCCTTGAGCTCGGCTACCGGGTCATCGACACCGCACAGATCTACGAAAACGAAGCCGATGTCGGCCAGGCTATCGCCGCCAGTGGTATTCCCCGAGAAGAACTGTTCATCACCAGCAAGATCTGGATCGCCAATTTTGCCGGCGATCGCTTGATCGACAGCCTCAAGGAGAGCCTGCAAAAACTGCAGACCGACTATCTCGACCTGACGCTGATCCACTGGCCTTCGCCGGACGATCAGGTGCCTGTAGCAGAATTCATGAGTGCGCTGCTGGAGGCCAAGCGTCTGGGCCTGACCCGACAGATCGGCATTTCCAACTTCACCATCGACTTGATGAAACAGGCGATTGCTGCGGTGGGTGCCGAGCATATCGCGACCAACCAGATCGAACTGCACCCGTACCTGCAAAACCGCAAAGTGGTGGAGTTTGCCGAGAGCCAGGGCATCCACATCACTTCGTACATGACCCTCGCTTACGGCGAAGTGCTGAAGGACCCACTGATCCAGCAGATCGCCGAACGCCTGCACGCCACCCCGGCGCAAGTCACTCTCGCCTGGGCCATGCAATCGGGTTACGCGGTGATTCCATCATCGACCCGGCGCGCCAACCTGCAAAGCAACCTCGGCGCCACGGCACTGACGCTGAGCGAGGCTGACATGGCGCAAATCGCCACGCTGGATCGCGGCCATCGCCTGACCAGCCCGAAAGGCATTGCGCCTGTCTGGGATTGACGGTTCAGCCCTGAAGGCGCTGCGCGAGGCCATGCATGGCCTCGCGCAGCACATCGATCGCCATCCCCATGGCCCCGGCTTCAGCCTCGGCCTCGCGGCAGGCCTGCTCCAGATCAGCGCAGGCCGATACCACCCGCGCCGCGCCGACCATCTGCGCGCCGCCCTTGATATGGTGGGCCAGCTCGCGCAACCCTTCGCGGTCATGCTCATGGTGCAGATCGTCCAGTCGCAGCAGATCATGGTGCAGGCTGCTCAGCACTTCCCCGCGCAGATGCTCGATCAGCGAGCGATTGCTGCCCGCCATTTGTTCCAGCGTACTCAGATCAATTTCTGTCAGTGGATCTTCCTCGATCGGCTCGACCTCTATGTCGCAACGGCTGGCGCCATTCAACGCCTGCTGCAAATCATGCAAGCGAATCGGTTTGAACAGGCATTCGTCCATGCCGGCTTCGAGACAACGCAGCTTTTCTTCAACCTGGGCGTTGGCGGTAAACCCGAGGATCAGACAAGGTGCCTGCCCGCTCGCAGCCTCTTCCTCACGAATGGCCAAAGCCAGCTCGTAGCCATTGCGCCGGGGCATGTTGCAGTCGGTGATCACCACATCGAACGGCTGTACCCGCCAACGCTCCAGCCCTGCATGGCCGTCCTCGGTATCAACCGTGCGGTGGCCGAGTTCACTTAACTGCCAGCAGAGCAACAAACGGTTAACCGGATGGTCGTCGACCACCAGAACGCTCAGTGAGCATCCGCCGGCGTCCGGTGTTGCAACGGGCGCAGGTGCTTGCGCGAGTGCGGCCAGCAGCGGCAGTTCAAGACTGACTTCAACTTGCGTGCCGTGACCTGGCTCGCTGTCCAGGCGCAACTCACCGCCCATCATTTCGCAGAGACTGCGACTGATCACCAGGCCCAGCCCGGCGCCGGTGCGCAGCGGTTGCGCGGTATTGCTCGCTTGCACGAACGGGCTGAACAAGCGCTGCCGATCCTGCGCGCTGATCCCGATCCCGCTGTCCTCGATGAACACCTTCACCGCCACGCGCTCGGCGGAGGTCACCGTCAGCGCAAGTCGCAGACTCACCTCGCCCTGTTCAGTGAACTTGATGGCGTTGCTCAGCAGGTTCGACAGCACCTGCTTGAAGCGCGTCGGATCAATCAACACATCGACGTCGCTGCATGCATCGAGCTCGATGTGCCACAGCAGGCGCTTCTGCCGCGCCAGTCCCTCGAACACCCGGCAGACCGACACCACCAGTTCACGCAGATTGACCCGCTCAGGGGCCAGGGACAAATGCCCGGCTTCAATCCGTGCGATGTCAAGAATGTCGCCGATCAATGCCAGCAATTGTTGCCCGGCGTTGGAGGCCACTTGAATCGCCAGGCGATCGGTCACGCCCTCCTCGGCCCGTTTCAAGGCCAGTTCGAGCATGCCGATCAACGCATTCATCGGTGTGCGGATTTCATGGCTCATGGTCGCCAGAAACGTGGTCTTGGCCCGGTTGGCGTCATCTGCCGCTTCCTTGGCTTGCTGCAATTGCTGCAACCACTGCTGACGCTGACGGATCTGCCAGCGCTGAAATCCGATCCAGCCCAGCGCCAGCATCAGCAAGCCCGCCGCACCGGCAAATCCCAGGATTATCTCGCGGCGATGACGCAGCCAGTAGCTGTCATCGACCACCACATCATGGCTCCAGCGTTCAACCAATTCGTCCATCTGTTGCGGAGCGATGCTCAGCAGGGCCTTGTTCAGGATCGAATTCAACGCTGCAGCCTGCGGCGCAGTGGCCAGTGCGATACGTGCCGGTTGATCACCGACGGTGCTGATGATGCGCAGACGCTCGCGGTAAAGACGGGCGATCAGGTAACGCGCCACCAGCAATGAGCTTACGGTGGCGTCAGCCTGTCCCTTGGCAACCAGTGCCATGCCTTCGGCGGGGCTCGCAACTTCGATGAAGCGTATTCGCGGTAGGCGCTCCTGCAGGTATTCGCGCAAGGGGTGACCGCGATAAATGGCCAGGCGTTTGCCCGCCAGATCGTCAAGATTGCGTGGGCTCTGCGCAGTCGTTGCACCGACCAGCACGAACGGATTGTTCAGATAGGCGCGGGTGAATTGCAGTTCGCTTTCCCGCTCACTGCTGGGTGTCACCACGGGCAGCACATCCAGTTCACCGGCCTGCAACTGCACAATCTGGCGATCCAGTGAGACGCCACGGACGATGTCGAAATTCAATCCGCTGCGTTGACTGATCAGGCTCAGCAGTTGCGCCGACAACCCGCTGAATCGGCCATCGGCATCAAAAAAAGTCAGCGGCGCGAAGTCCTCGATGCCGCCCACGCGCACCACCGGATGTTGATCCAGCCAATGCTGTTCGGCGGCACTCAATTGCACCCGTGCCTGCCCGGCCATTTCGGCAGGTCCGGCACTCCAGCGCAGCTCTATGCGGTGTCGCTGGCTCATGGGGATGCTGGCCAACGCCTTGTCGACGAGGCGTTTGAGGCGCGCCTCGCTCCGCAACATCGCAAAGCCGAACGCGTTGGCATCAAGCCCGGCCGGTCCCGCCAGATGCAAGTCGTTGCGATAATTGGTGTTGATCAAATAGTTGGCACTGATGAAGTCACCCAGGTACACGTCATCGGCGCCGAATGCCACAGCGCCTAGAGCGTCCATCGCCGAGGGGTAGCGTTGCACACTCGCCTCGGGGTAGAACGCCTGCACAGTTGCCAATGGCAGATAATCCTCGACCATGGCGACGCGCTTGCCCGCCAGGTTCGCGGGCAAGGTTTCGTCGAGCCGGGTCACCAGCATCGGCTGATCTTCAGCGTAGGCGCGGGACAGAATGAACGCGGGATCGGCTGTCTCGAAACTGTTCGACGTTCCCAACAGATCGAGGTCGCCGCGCTTGAGTGCTGCCATCACCAAATCCCGGTTGGCAAAGCGCCGCACTTCAATACCGGTGCCGAGCAGTTGCGCCAGCAGGTCGGCGTAATCGGCCGTGAGGCCTTCCAGCTCATGCTGATTGCGAGTGATCTCGAACGGTGGGTAATCGGGCCCGGAAATGCCCATGCGCAACACCGGATGCTGACGCAACCATTGCCGATCCTGTTCGTCCAGACGGACCTTGATATTTTCCACGCTGGCGCGGGTCAGTACCTCCAGCACCTGTGGCGTTTCATTGGCCCAACAAGAGACCACGAGGCTCAGCCACAACCCGCAAACCTGAACGCCGCGGATCATGACCGGCCGCTCAGATCAAATGATTGCGCTTGGCGAAATCGCGCAAGTGCACCGCTGAACTCACCCCGAGCTTTTTCATCAGACGGGTTTTGTAGGTACTGATGGTCTTGTGGCTCAGGTGCATCTCCTCGGCAATCGCCTTGTTGGCCCTGCCCTGGCCCAGTTGCTCGAAAATGTTCAATTCGCGATCGGAGAGCTGGTCGATCATTTGCTTTTCCGTGGTTTGCACGGCATTCAACGCGCTGACGTTGTCCGGCATCGCGGAAAAATAGGTGTAACCCGACATCACCGCCTGAATGGCTTTGTGCAGTTGTTCCAACTGATTGGTTTTGGTCACGTAGCCCATTGCCCCGGCGCGCAGGCAGCGCTCCTGATAAAACAGGGGATCGTGGGAACTGAAAACGAGGGTGCGGCAATCAAAGTCGTTGACTCTGATGCGGGTCAGAACTTCCAGACCATCAAGTGTCGGCAAACGCAAATCGAGCACCACCAGCCGGGGCTTGTGCTCGCGGATCAATTGCAAGACCTCGTTGCCATTGGACGTCTCATGGATTTCCTTGAAACCCTCCGCTTGCAGCACGAGACGTATGGCGGCACGCACCACCGGATGATCGTCGACGATCAGCGCTGACTTCATGACCACTCCCAGGGCAGACTCTGACGATGAGGCCACCGGTGTGGATTGATCCGGACTCAGTGGCTGCGCAGAGACTGTTACATGGAACGGGAAGGGATTCACCTGTCAGATCTGACAGTTGCGGTCAGCGTACTTCTATGCATACGCCCGGCGTTGTACGGTTTGCTTCGGCTTCCACTGCGCAACGTCGACGTGAGCCATCAAGCGCCTGATTGCCTGTTCATTGGGCAACGGCACGTGACTGATCAGTACATTGTCCTGAGCGAAACCCGAGATCGCCTGCAGAGGCGCCGACGGTTCGTTGTAGATCAACGCATGACGCACCTGCGGGTTATCGAGGAAAAACCCCAGCAGATCCAGCGAACCTGCCGCCAGGCCCGCGTCAATGACCACGACATCGAACGGTTCGCAACCGTAATCCACCAGCGTCAGCAACTCGGCGAGGTTCTGCAACGGGGCCACGCGGTAATAGTCGAGAGCGTTGAACAGGCGCTCGATTTTCATCCGGTGAAAATGCTGCGGGTCAGCGATCAGGATACGCAGGGCTTTGTTAGTCATGCTCAATCTCCAGAGAAGCAGGGTTCTGAGTGCGGCGAGACTACGCAAACTCAAAGGCAGGTTCTGTAGGACTTTTCCCAAAAAACCAGTCAATCATCCGGGACCTGTCGCGCACTGCGCTGTTGCAGCCAATGCAACAAATCGCTCCCGGCCATCGGTCGTGCGTACCAGTAGCCCTGCCCCTGCGTGCAGCCCAGCGCGAGCAATTCACGACGCTGCGCATCGGTTTCGATGCCTTCGATGACCACGGCCATGCCGAGGGCTTCGCCGAGCGCCAGGGTGCTGCTGATCGCCGCCCGGCAACGCGGTTCGTGCTCAAGGTTGCGCACGAAGTCGGCGTCGAGCTTGATTTCGTTGAACGGCAGCTGACACAAGCGTTGTAGCGAGGAAAACCCCGCACCGAAGTCATCAATCGACAAGCGGCAGCCCATCATGCGCATTCGCACGAGGCTTTCGAAACTGGTGGCCGGCGCTTCCAGCAAGCCGCTTTCGGTCAGTTCAAATGTCAGGCCAGAGCCTCGCGCGGCGTGGCGCGAAAGAATGGTTTTGAGGGTGGCCGTCAACCCTGCGTTGGCTAACTGCGAGGCTTGCAGATTGAACGCCAGGTTCAAGACGAAACCCTGCTCGCGGGCGCTTTGCTGCACCTTGAGGGCTTGTTCGAGTTGCAAGAACAGCAACTCGTCAAGCAAGCCGCAGCGCTCCAGCACCGGCACGAACAACGCAGGTGCGATGATTCCCCGAGTCGGATGCAGCCAGCGACAGAGCACCTCGACCCCGCAGATTTCACCACTGCGCAGGTTGAATTTTGGCTGATACCAGGCGTGCAATTGCCCAGCCTCCAGAGCCCGGCGCACCGACTCCTCGCTGGCCATGGCGACGGCCGCCGACGGGCATTCGCCGATGCTTGAGCCGCTGACAAATCTGTTCAGCAGATCGGCCAGGACTTGCGCATGCAACGGTTTGCCGACATCGCCCAACAGGTCCAGACCGAGCAGCCTGACCATTTGATGCACCGCACGGCGCAAATCGGCGGACAACGAACTGCTGATGATGATCGACTTCACCTGCCCGGAAGCGCCCACCCGCTGCAGGAATTCCAGGCCGTCCATACCCTCCATTTGCAAATCGCACAGGGCAATGTCGACGCTGCCGATTTCATCCAGCAGGGCCAGCGCCTGCGCACCGTCGCTGGCTTCGAACACCTCGTGGCAGCCCAGGCTTTGCAACATGCTGACCGCAACCGCACGCTGGAACGGGTGGTCTTCAAGCACTAATACGCGCAGCGGCAATCTGCACATGGCGTGGTTTCTCCTCTAGACATCAAGCTGCTCCAGCAGCGCACCCAGCGTGCGTCGATCCGGTGTGCGGGTCAGGTGCAACTGGCGTTGATGGTTGGCGTAGATGGTCTCGGCCTGCGGCTGACCGCGCCGCGCATCGTGAATGACACAGTGGCGAATCTGTGGGTTGCTCTGGAAAAAACCCACCGGATCGACACCGGCGGCCGCGATCAACTCACCGTTGATCACCATCAGATCAAAGCACTGGAACGGGTCATGGGCGTAGTGAGTCATGGCCAGCAGTTCACGAAAAGAACCCACCGGGGTGAGATTCCGATAACCCAGTTCGTTGAAGATCCTCGCGATTCTGCTCTGCAGAACGCTTTGCTCTTCGGCAATGACCACTCGCCAGCGTTTGTAGGACATAGGATTTAACAGCGTGGGAAAAATGTGCTGACTACGCTAACCGTCTCTCTTTCAAACCTCTGTAGGACAATTCTTAAATGCGGTCGGAAATCTCCCAAAAACCGACAAGATCACCGGCGCGGATTGCCAGATTGATCCGTGGAACCGCAGGAGACACCCAAAAAACCTACTCAGTGGTACTCGGACTCCAGAATGCCTGCACCACCAGCGCCGAGGTCGAGATCCGCGCCACCAGTGCGTCCAGTTCATCGCCATCGACCGAGGTGGTCGCCAGCGTCGCTTCGATTTCAATTTCGTCGGCACCGAAAGCGTGCACATCAACATCACTGGCCGGGTAGTTGCTGCGCTCCAGTTCGGCTTCGAGCAAGGCGAACACGGCTTTCTGCTGGGAGCGCCGGGCGATGACATAGACGATGTTGGTGACTTCCGCCGAGACCACGTCCAGTGGCTGACGGTTGATGTTGTTGACGATCGGCCGCAGCAAGGTGTTGGCGGCGAGGATGAACAGCGTGCCGAGCACAGCTTCGGCGAGCAGGTCGGCACCGGCGCAGGCACCGACGGCTGCTGAGGTCCACAGGGTCGCGGCGGTGTTGAGGCCGCGCACGTTGCCTTCTTCGCGCATGATCACCCCGGCGCCAAGAAAACCGATGCCGGAGACCACGTAAGCGACCACCCGCACCGCGCCTTCGGCACCGGCGAGACGGTTGGCCATGTCGACGAAAATTGCCGCACCGACCGCCACCAGCACGTTGGTGCGCAGGCCGGCGGTGCGTTGCCGGTACTGGCGCTCGAAGCCGATCAGGCCGCCGAGAATGAAGGCGGCGCTGAGGCTGACCAAGGTGTCGAGCAGTGAATCGAGGTTGAGGTTGTTGATGGCTTGCATGATGAAATCCTTGAAAACACATAGTCCCTTGTGGGAGCGAGCCTGCTCGCGAAAACAGTGTGTCAGCCAACAGACATAGCACTGACACGACGCCTTCGCGAGCAGGCTCGCTCCCACAGGGGGAAACAGCGTTGTCCTGCTGTTATTGCCAGCCGAACCGGCGGATGTAGAAGCCTTTCACCGCCTGAGTCAGCGCCATGTACGCCAGCAGAATCACCGGCAGGAACACGAAGTACAGCGATGGCAACGCCTGCAATTTGAAGTAATGCGCCAGCGGCCCCATCGGCAGGAAGATCCCCACAGCCATGATGATCCCGGTCATCACCAGCAACGGCATGGCTGCGCGGCTTTGCAGGAACGGAATCTTCGGCGTGCGGATCATGTGCACGATCAGCGTCTGGGTCAGCAACCCGACCACGAACCAGCCGGACTGGAACAGCGTCTGGTGATCCGGGGTGTTGGCGTCAAATACGTACCACATCAAGGCGAACGTGGTGATGTCAAAGATCGAACTGATCGGCCCGAAGAACAGCATGAAGCGCCCGACATCACCCGGCTGCCAGCGTTGTGGTTTCTTCAGCATCTCCTCATCAACGTTATCGAACGGAATGGCGATCTGCGAAATATCGTAGAGCAGGTTCTGCACCAGCAGATGCATCGGCAGCATCGGCAGGAACGGAATGAACGCACTGGCGACCAGCACCGAGAACACGTTGCCGAAGTTGGAACTGGCGGTCATCTTGATGTACTTGAGCATGTTGGCGAAGGTCCGACGTCCTTCGAGCACGCCCTCCTCCAGCACCATCAGGCTCTTTTCCAGAAGGATGATGTCGGCCGCTTCCTTGGCGATGTCCACCGCGCTGTCCACCGAGATACCAATGTCGGCGGTACGCAGCGCCGGCGCATCGTTGATGCCATCGCCCATGAAACCGACAACGTGACCGTTGCCCTTGAGGATGCGCACGATGCGTTCCTTGTGCGACGGCGTCAGTTTGGCGAAGACGTTGGTCTTCTCCACGGCCACCGCCAGTTCGGCATCGCTCATGCGTTCAACATCGTTGCCCAACAGCAAGCCTTGCTGAGCGAGGCCGACTTCGCGGCAGATCTTCGCGGTGACCAACTCGTTGTCGCCGGTCAGCACTTTCACCGCCACGCCATGCTCGGCCAACGCCTTGAGCGCCGGCGCGGTGCTTTCCTTCGGCGGATCAAGGAACGCCACGTAGCCGATCAGCGTCAGTTCATTTTCGTCAGCCAGGCTGTAAGTGTCGCGACCTTCAGGCATCGAGCGGGCGGCCACGGCCACCACGCGCAAGCCTTCAGCGTTGAATGCTGCGGTGACCTGACGAATCCGGGTCAGCAATTCATCGCTCAAGGCTTCATCGATATCGCCGTGACGCACGCGGCTGCACACCGCCAGTACTTCTTCCACCGCACCTTTGCAGATCAGTTGATGCGGCTGGCCACGTCCTTCGACCACCACCGACATGCGCCGGCGATTAAAGTCGAACGGGATCTCATCTACCTTGCGAAACGCCGTGCCGACTTTCAGTTCACGGTGGATTTCCACGTGTTCCAGCACCGCGACGTCGAGCAGATTTTTCAGGCCGGTCTGGTAGTAGCTGTTCAGGTAAGCCATTTCCAGCACGTCGTCGGAGTCTTCACCCCAGACATCAACGTTACGCGCCAGGAAGATCTTGTCCTGAGTCAGCGTGCCGGTCTTGTCGGTGCAGAGCACGTCCATGGCGCCGAAGTTCTGGATCGCATCAAGACGTTTGACGATGACTTTTTTACGCGACAGGAACACCGCACCTTTGGCCAACGTCGAGGTGACGATCATCGGCAGCATTTCCGGGGTCAGGCCCACGGCAATCGACAGCGCGAACAGCAGTGCTTCAGTCCAGTCGCCCTTGGTGAAACCGTTGATGAACAGCACCAGCGGCGCCATGACAAACATGAAGCGGATCAACAGCCAGCTGACTTTGTTGACGCCTTGCTGGAACGAAGTCACCGCACGATCAGTGGCACCGACCCGCTGGGCCAAAGCACCGAAATAAGTGCTGTTGCCGGTGGTGAGAATCAGCGCCACCGCCGTACCGGACACGACGTTGGTGCCCATGAACAGAATGTTGTCGAGTTCCAGCGGATTGCGTGTGTCGCGATCGGCCTGACGGGCGAACTTCTCAACCGGCATCGATTCACCGGTCATCGCGGCCTGACTGACGAACAGGTCCTTGGCGCTGAGCACCCGGCAATCGGCGGGAATCATGTCACCGGCCGACAGCACGATCAGATCCCCCGGCACCAATTGCTTGATCGGCAATTCGCTGCGCGGCGCATCCCGGCGCATCACCGTGGCGGTGTTGCTGACCATGGCTTTCAGTGCATCGGCGGCCTGGTTGGATTTGCTTTCCTGCCAGAAGCGCAGCAGCGTCGACAGCACCACCATGGAGAAAATCACCACGGCCGCTTTCAGGTCTTCGGTCAGCCAGGAAATGACGGCCAGCAAGGTCAGCAGCAAATTGAACGGGTTTTTGTAGCAGTGCCACAGGTGGGTCCACCATGGCAGCGGTTGCTCGTGTTCGACTTCGTTGAGGCCGTACTGCGCGCGCAGTGCGTCGACTTCAAAATCGGTGAGGCCGTCGGAATGCGTGCCCATTGAAGACAGCAACATACCGCTGTCGCAATGCGCGGCATCGACGAGCGTGTTGGCCAGGGTTGGCGGCACCTCACGGCTGACCGTGGTGTCGTTGATGGTTTCCAGCAAGGCCAGGCGACGGAAGTGCCGGGCGATGTGGCGGGTCCGCAGAAAACCTGCGAAAAATTCCTTGAGCGTAAGTTTCATGGCTGTTGCCCCTATGGTCAGCCGGGAAACCGTCAAGCAGGTACGGCCGCGCCTCGTCCGCCGGGAAAACCGGCACGGCAAGGCTTGGCGCGCCGGTCAGAAAAGACAGGCGTGTCGATAGGGCTGCGATGACGACAATAAAGTCGAAATCACGCTCTTTCAGTGTCGATGAGAAGGACGTCTAGACATGACCACGGACGGGCCATGCACGGGATGCCGCTGCTCGCTGTTACGGCGAGACAACGGCGCAAAAGAGGCGCGTTATCTTGCCGAGAATCTGCCGGTTACCGAGACCGGCCGACAACTGTCACTCGAACAAGTACCCACTGTGGGTCTCCGCTATTGATGAAAACGCGCGAAGCTTACGCCCCGATGTCTGGAGAGTAAACCCGCAAAAGGAAGTGTGTCGGGAAATTTCAGGGGGCTTCAGGATTGGTTCAGGATTGAAGATTTGCGGTGCTTCAAATGGCCCCTTCGCGAGCAGGCTCGCTCCCACAGGGAATCTCCAGCGAACACAGAAGTTGTGTTGAATGTAGATCCAGTGTGGGAGCGAGCCTGCTCGCGATGGCGGTGTATCAGGCGCCGCAGGTGTTAGCTGGCAGTCGCCAACAACAGATCCGCCATCGAACGATGCCCGCGATTCTTGCCATGCTCATACAGCGAGCCGGCAATCTCGTCCGCACGAATCGGCAACACCGACAGCAATGTATCGCTCAGACCATGGCTGGCCTGGCAGAAGCCCTGCATGTAGATGCCGGCCTTGCAGCGCTCGTCGGTGATCAGTTTGTAGTTGCGGTCCACTTCGAAGTCGCCGAGGTACTCTTCCAGCGGCGCCAGCAGTTTGCGGTGCATCTGCCGTTCGTAACCGGTGGCCAGCACTACCGCGTCGTATAGGCGCACGGTGACTTCGCCAGTGGCGTTGTTACGCACAGCCAGCTCGATACCGTTTTCGGTCGCGGTGGCTTTCTCGACGGTGGTCAGGGTGCGGAACGCATGACGGGCAATCCCGGAAACCTTCTGGCGGTAGAAGATGCCGTAGATGCGCTCGATCAGATCGATGTCGACCACCGAATAGTTGGTGTTGTGGTACTCGTTGACCAGACGCTCGCGCTCGGCGCTGTTCTGCTGGAACACCAGATCGGTGAACTCCGGCGAAAACACTTCGTTGACGAACGGGCTGTCGTCCGCAGGCTTCAGTGCCGAGCCGCGCAGGATCATGTCGACCTGCACCGACGGGAACGAATCGTTCAGATCGATAAAGGCTTCCGCCGCGCTCTGCCCGCCGCCGATGATCGCAATGCTCATCGGCTGGTTATTCACGCAAGGCTGTTTAGCCATTTGCGACAGGTATTGCGAGTGGTGGAACACGCGGCTGTCGCCCTTCAGCGCCTTGAACGCTTCCGGAATACGCGGGGTGCCGCCGGCGCTGACCACTACCGAACGGGTAGTGCGCACATGTTGCTGACCCTGGCTGTCGCGGGAAATCACCCGCAGCGCTTCAACCTGATGGTTGTGCAGCACCGGTTCGATGGTCAGCACTTCTTCGCCGTAACGGCTCTGCTCGGTGAACTGCCCGGCGACCCAGCGCAGGTAGTCGTTGTACTCCATGCGGCACGGGTAGAAGGTGCCCAGGTTGATGAAGTCGACGAGACGACCGTGGTACTTCAGATAGTTGACGAACGAGTACGGGCTGGTCGGGTTGCGCAGGGTCACCAGATCCTTGAGGAAGGAAATCTGCAACTCGCTCTGAGTCGACAGGGTGTTGCCGTGCCAGCTGTAGTCGGCCTGTTTGTCGAGGAACAGCACATCCAGTTCGCCCAGGCTCGGGCCACGCTCTTGCAGAGCGATGGCCAGCGCCAGGTTCGAAGGGCCGAAACCGACGCCGATCAGGTCGTGAACGATGGGCGATGCAATTGCCTGTGTCATTTCCAGTGTCCTCTGGATGAACCCCTCAACAAGGGGCAAGGAGAGCCTAAGTGACCTGACCGGCCTTGAGCAGGACAGCAGGTCGTCTGTTGAGTAGGAACGAGGACAGTGAAATAAAATTTAACGGCGACGGCTCAATGGGCATCCCATTGTTTGATGCGCAGGCGGCAATGTTTCATCGCGTTGACGATGTGCTTTTCCACCAGAGCCTTGGAAATACCGAGCTGACTGGCGATTTCCACATGCGAAAGCCCTTCGATCTTGCGCAGCAGAAAACTTTCACGACAGGCCACCGACAGTTCTGCCAACGCTCGCTGGAGCATTTCCAGACGTTGGCCGTGATCGAGCGGGCAATGAGGAGACTGGGCGAAATAGCGCTCTTCGTTGTCGAGCACTTCCAGCGGTTCGACCTGACGCAGGGCATTGCGTCGATGATCGTCGATGACCAGATTCAACGCCGTACGATAGAGAAAGGCCCGAGGTTGCTCGATCGGCGTGTCGCTGGAACGTTCCAGCACCCGCAGATAGGCGTCATGCACCACATCCTCGGCAACCTGACGGTTACCCAGCTTGGCGTTGAGGAAACACACCAGCTCGCGATAGTAGTTTTCCAACATGACTCCCGGCCGCAAACATGCGGGTTCTGTCCTGAGCACACTGATCTACGAACGCGTGGAACGCAGTAGCAAGATAGTGGCAGCTTGAGGCGCGTAATTTATAGTAATTCTCATATAGATTTAAAGTGGTGTTTGTCGTTGCCTGATAAATAGTGCTGCGCTATAGCTGTTACTTCGTGTTTCAGCACCTAAATTCCCGGGCTCTTTCCTCGTTTACAGGACAGCTCCCCGTGTCTGTCGCGTCCTGCGACAGCGTTCAACGCTGCCCCCAACTGTGTGCCAGCCGAACGACGGGCCGAATTCCACTGGCCGGAACCCTGCATGAAACGTCCCCGCCCCGCCCGACGCGCCTTGCTCGTAGTCCTTTGTCTGATCCCCGTTGTCGCTTACGCCGCATGGCAAATCATGCCGCCGGGCCGGGATAAATTCGCCACAGTGCAAGTCACCCGTGGCGATATTGAAAGTAGCGTTACCGCGCTCGGCACCCTGCAACCACGCCGCTATGTGGATGTCGGCGCACAAGCTTCCGGCCAGATCCAGAAAATCCATGTGGAAGTCGGTGACGTGGTCAAGGAAGGTCAGTTGCTGGTGGAAATCGACCCGTCGACGCAAAAGGCCAAACTCGATGCCGGGCAGTTTTCCATCGAGAACCTCAAGGCTCAGTTGCAGGAACAACGCGCCCAGCACGAACTGGCGCAACAGAAATTCCAGCGCCAGCAAAACCTCGCCGCCGGTGGCGCAACGCGTGAAGAAGACGTGCAGACCGCTCGCGCTGAATTGAAAGCCACGCAGGCGCGCATCGACATGTTCCAGGCGCAGATCCGTCAGGCTCAGGCGAGCCTGCGCAGTGATCAGGCGGAGCTGGGCTACACGCGGATTTACGCGCCGATGTCTGGCACCGTGGTCAACATCGATGCCCGCGAAGGCCAGACCCTTAACGCACAACAGCAAACGCCATTGATCCTGCGCATCGCCAAACTGTCGCCGATGACTGTGTGGGCAGAAGTTTCCGAGGCCGACATCGGCCACGTCAAACCGGGCATGACCGCCTACTTCACCACCCTTAGCGGTGGCAACCGGCGCTGGAGCAGCACCGTGCGGCAGATCCTGCCGGTGCCGCCGAAACCTCTGGACCAGACCAGCCAGGGCGGCGGCAGCCCCAATAGCACCAACAAAAGTGGCAGCGGCCGCGTGGTGCTCTACACCGTGCTGCTCGACGTCGAAAACAGCGATAACGCGCTGATGGCCGAGATGACCACTCAGGTGTTCTTCGTCGCCGGCGCCGCCAAAGACGTGCTGACCGCTCCGGTGGCGGCCTTGCACAGCGACGGCCTGCAAGCCGGCAGCCAGACCGCGCGAGTGGTGGCAAAGAACGGCGACATTGAACATCGTCAGGTGCGCACCGGGCTCAGCGACCGCTTGCAGGTGCAAATCCTCGACGGCCTGAAGGAAGGCGATTACCTGTTGATCGGCCCGGCCGAAGGTAGCGGAAGCTGAATGCAAACGCCGCTGATCGACCTCAAAGACATCCGCAAATCCTACGGCGGCCAGGACACCCCGAAAGTCGATGTGCTGCGCGGGATCGACCTGTCGATCCACGCCGGAGAATTCGTCGCGATCGTCGGTGCTTCCGGCTCCGGCAAATCGACGCTGATGAACATCCTCGGCTGCCTCGACCGGCCGACCTCGGGCGAGTATCTGTTCGCCGGTGAAAACGTCGCGCACCTGAGCAGCGATGAGCTGGCATGGCTGCGCCGCGAAGCCTTCGGTTTTGTGTTCCAGGGTTATCACCTGATCCCGTCCAGCTCCGCGCAGGAAAACGTCGAGATGCCGGCCATTTATGCCGGCACCCCGGCGGCCGCGCGCCATGCCCATGCCGCCGCCCTGCTGCAACGCCTGGGTCTGGCCGAGCGCACCGGCAATCGCCCGCATCAATTATCCGGTGGTCAGCAACAGCGGGTTTCGATTGCCCGGGCCTTGATGAACGGCGGCCACATCATCCTCGCCGATGAACCTACCGGTGCGCTCGACAGCCATAGTGGCAAGGAGGTCATGGCCCTGCTCGACGAACTGGCGAGCCAGGGCCATGTGGTGATCCTGATCACCCACGACCGCGAAGTCGCCGCCCGTGCCAAACGCATCATCGAGATTCGTGACGGGCTGATCATCAGCGACAGCGCCCGGGAAAACCCTCAGGCACAGACCTCGGCCAATCCCGGCGCCTTGCAGGCCGTGGACTTGCGCAAACGCCTCAGCGAAGGCGCCGAAGCCACTGGCGCCTGGAAAGGCGAACTGGTGGACGCCGTGCAAGCGGCGTGGCGGATCATGTGGATCAACCGCTTCCGCACCGCCCTGACCTTGCTCGGCATCGTCATTGGCGTCGCCTCGGTGGTGGTGATGCTCGCGGTCGGTGAAGGCAGCAAGCGCCAGGTCATGGCGCAAATGGGCGCATTCGGTTCGAACCTTCTGTACCTCAGTGGCGCCTCAGCCAATCCGCGATCGCCATTGGGCGTCATTACTCTGGATGACGTGGCTGCGCTGAAAACCCTGCCGCAGGTCAAACGCATCATGCCGGTGGCCGGCGCCGAGGTTGTTGTGCGTTTCGGCAACGTCGACCAGAGCGCCTATGTCGGCGGCAATGACACCAATTTCCCGAGCATCTTCAACTGGCCGGTGATTCAGGGCAGCTACTTCACCGACGCTGACGAGCGCAACGCGGCGGCGGTTGCGGTGATCGGCACGAAGATTCGCGACAAACTGCTCAAGGGCGTCGCCGACCCGATCGGTCAATACATCCTGATCGAGAACGTGCCGTTCCAGGTGGTCGGCGTGCTTGCCGAAAAGGGCTCCAGCTCCGGCGATCAGGACAGCGACAACCGGATTGCCGTGCCCTACTCCGCCGCCGCCATCCGCCTGCTCGGCGGACACAACCCGGAATACGTGGTGATCGCCGCCAGTGATGCGCGCAAGGTCAAAGAGGCCGAACTGGCCATCGACGACCTGATGCGCCGTCTGCATGGCAAACACGATTACGAACTGACCAACAACGCGGCAATGATCCAGGCCGAAGCCCGCACGCAGAACACTCTGTCGCTGATGCTCGGCTCGATTGCGGCGATCTCGCTGTTGGTGGGCGGGATCGGCGTGATGAACATCATGCTCATGACCGTGCGCGAACGTACCCGTGAGATCGGCATCCGCATGGCCACGGGGGCGCGGCAACGCGACATCCTGCGGCAGTTCCTTACCGAGGCGGTGATGCTTTCGGTGGTCGGCGGACTGGCCGGCATCGCGCTGGCACTGTTGGTCGGCGGAGTGCTGGTGCTTAGCGAAATCGCCGTCGCGTTTTCCTTGCTGGCAGTGCTCGGCGCATTTGGCTGCGCACTCGTCACCGGTGTTGTCTTCGGCTTCATGCCCGCTCGCAAAGCTGCCCGGCTCGACCCGGTCACGGCCCTTACCAGTGAATGATCGATCTATGAAACCGTGTCTCAGTCTCTTGACCGTGTGCCTGTTGCTCAGCGCCTGCGGTAGTCCCGTCCAGCGTCCGCAGAGCGGCCTACAGCCGCCCGCCGCCTGGCAGATGCCGCACAGCGACAGCCTCATGCGCAACGACGCGCAGTGGTGGACGCAATTCGGTAGCCCGGAACTTGATCGTTTGATCGGCCAGGCCAGGGCCGGCAGCTTCGACCTTGCCGCCGCTATCGCCCGCGTACAGCAGGCCCGCGCCACAACCGTGATTGCCGGCGGCTCGTTATTGCCGGAGGTCAAGGCCGGAATGAACGCCAATCGGCAAAAATTGCTGCGCGGCAGTGGCTACAGTCAACTCGACGCCGACAGCAGCAACAAGGCTGTGGATTACTTTGACGCCAATCTCAACGCCAGCTACGAAATCGACTTCTGGGGCGGACAACGCGCCAGTCGCGACAGCGCGCAATTCAATCTGCGCGCCAGTGAGTTCGATCAGGCCACGGTTGAGCTGACTTTGCTCGGCAGCGTCGCCGACAGCTATGCACAAACCCTGTCGCTGAGCGAGCAGAGCCGTATCGCCGAGCTCAATCTGAACAACGCCCTGAGCGTACTCAAACTGGTGCAGACGCGTTTTGATTCCGGTTCCGCCACCGCCCTCGAACTGGCGCAACAGAAGAGTCTGGTGGCAGCGCAACAACGGCAATTGCCGCTGATGCAGCAACAGGCGCAAACGGCCAGAATCACCTTGGCCGCCCTCCTCGGCCGCCCGGTGCAGGAACTGCCGGCCAGCCAGGAAAGCTTCGATCAACTGCAATGGCCCGCCATCGGTGCCGGTGTGCCGAGCGAGCTGCTTAATCGCCGTCCGGACATCGCCCGCGCCGAAGCGCAACTGGCCGCCGCCCGCGCCGACGTTACCGTTGCCCGGGCGAAGATGTTGCCCACGGTGACCCTCAGCGCCGAACTCGGTTCTGGCTCCGACAGGTTCAGCGACATGCTGCGCAGCCCTTTCTACAACCTGACCGCCGGACTGGTGGCGCCGATCTTCAACAATGGTCGCCTCAGCGCAGAACGCGACAAGGCCAGTGCCCGCCAGGAAGAGCTGTTGCAGAACTATCGTGGCGCGATCATCAATGGTTTCGCCGACGTCGAAAAAGCCCTCAGCAGCATCCGCGGGCTCGACGAGCAGCGCCAGTGGCAGAGCGAAGAACTCAATCAGGCCCAGGTCGCTTTCAACATCGCCCAGAGCCGCTACCAGGCCGGTGCCGAAGACTTGCTGACGGTGCTGGAAACCCAGCGCACGCTGTACGCGGCGCAAGACCTCAATGTGCAACTGCGACTGTCGCGCCTGCAGGCGAGCATTGCCTTATACAAGGCACTCGGTGGCGGCTGGCAAACCGAATAATTCACCCCACACAAAAACCCGTAGGAGCTGCGGCACGCTGCGATCTTTTGATGTGATTGTAAAGATCAACATCAAAAGATCGCAGCGTGCCGCAACTCCTACAAGGGATGTTTTGTGAGGGCTTCTAAGCTTCGCGCTGCTTGACCTTCAGATGGCGCGCATACCACGGCCGTTTCGGCACGCGACGGAACAACCCGGCGAGGATTTTCTCGTCTTCGCTGAAGGTGATGCGCAGCGCCAGCTTCATGGTTTCCGGGTCCATCTCCATCGACTTGCCGACCTGCAATCCCGGCGTCGTACTGCAGCCATGGGTGACCGGACCCAGCCAGGGATCATCGACCTCGACCCAGCGTCCCGGTGCGAACCAGGCCACGCCGTTGACCGACTGACGGCTGACTTCGCCCGGATGAAAACGCTCATGCGCCCTGAACCAGTCTTCGAGGCGATCATCGATCCAGCCGTGGAAATGCCAGAACACCGGATTCACATGGGAGGAAAACGGATCGCCGAGGAAGTCGTTTTCAGCGGCGTACCAGCGCGCGGAGAAATCCGCCGGATCGCGGGCGAACGGCACCGGCTGACCGTTGGACGGATCACGCGGCACCGAGGCCCAGCGCATGTGCAGCCAGTCATGCAGACCCAGCTCCATCTCTGACCCCAACTGCCCCAGGGTGAGCTTCGACAGATAACGCGGATCGCGGTACTGCGACTCCCAGACCTCGAAGTTGCTGTGATAGGTCTCGGCGGTTTTGATGTCGCTGACCCACTGCGTGTAGTCGGCGTCATCGCTGGCCATCCAGGTCGGTGGCAAGGCGTAGCCGTCATGGTTATCGAAATAACGCGCAAAGCCCTGGCGATCGCGCTCGAGTGCCGGCTGAGGCATCGGAAACGCCGGCCACGAAGGCAAGTCCTGCATCGAGCGAGCCGTACCGAGCATGTGCCGGTGCATGAAAAAGAAGTCGATGCCCGAGCCATTGCGATCTTTACGCGGCCCGCGCGCATCACGCTCCTTGTCACGCGGCCCTGGCTGCCAGCCGATACCGCGCAAGGCTTCGCGCTTGTCTTCGGGCAAGGTGTGCCACTTGTCACGCGACGCGTGCCAGAGCTGGTGAAACAGGCGATGTTCGGGAGAAATCAGCCAGGCCAGCAAAGTCGGATTGAGACCGATACGCTGGCGTGCCTCGGGAAACAATTGCTTGTGCGCGACAAAACGATTGTTCTGCTCGGGCAAACCCAGCGGTCGATCCAGACGCAGAATGCGCCCGCTGATCGTGCCACTGCCGGCATTGCCGAAGTCGGCCCAGACCTCATCCAGCACCACGGCCAGTTCATAGGCCGGCGCGCCGTCTGCCGCCCGCGAATCAATCAGGCGCCAGTACAGCTCGGACGGTTTCGCCTGCACCAGGTCACCGATGATCCGGTAACGCGGCTCATCGTCACCCCGCAAGCGTTGTGCTGTATCCAGGTAGCCGCGCAAACCGCGCCCACGCTGGGCAACATCGAGAAACAGTTCCAGTCCTTGCAGCGGCAAATCGTCGAAGCCGATTTGCGCACCTTCGAAACGAATACTCCAGACACCGCGCAATGCGTTCGCCAATTGTTGACCGGCAGTGTCCGCCAGATCGACCGTTGCTTCGCCGGGAGTGATCGTCGGATCCGGCTTCGTCCATTCGCGATGCCCGTAAATAGCGGCCGGCACGGCAGCGCCGGTCAGCGCCAGGCCTGCCATGAACCATCGTCGAGAAATCTTCATTGCCCTACCTGTGTCAGCCATGAAGCAGGCTTTATCCAAGCTAGAACGTTTGCTGCTCGGGCAAATTTAGCCGAGACACACCGATCCCCGTGGCGAGGGGATTTATCCCCGATGGGTCGCGTAGCGCCCCCAAAAACCACTCACCGCAAGCCATTAGAAGTATCGCCACTGGCGCCGGGCGAGCGCTTCGCACTCGATCGGGGATAAATCCCCTCGCCACAGGTTTGCGAGCCTAAATTTCACCGCCAATCACTCGTTCTTTCCAGATAGCAAAGGCCTCTGCGCCTGCACCTCGACGGCGAACTGACTGAGATGGCAATGACAAAACCACGTTCGAAAAAGGCTCTATACATCGGCCTGCCGCTAGCTCTGGCGATCAGCGCCGGTGCAGGCTTTGCAGCCTGGGATTACTGGTTCAAGGACAATCCCGGCTACCCGAGCAAAGTCCTCAAACAGGCCGATGAACTGCAGGACCGGCTGCTCTCGTTCGACAGCCACATCACCGTGCCGCTGGATTTCGGCACCGCCGGCAACGAAGTCGACAAGGACGGCAGCGGTCAGTTCGACCTCGCCAAGGCCAATCGCGGACGCCTGTCCGGTGCGGCGCTGACGATTTTCGGCTGGCCGGAAATGTGGAACGGCCCGAACGCACCGCACAAGCCTACCGACGGTTTTGTCGAGGAAGCGCGCAATCAACAGGAAGTCCGCTACAAGATCATCTCCGGCATGGTCCGCGACTTCCCCAATCAAGTGGCCATCGCCTACACCCCTGACGACTTCCGTCGCCTGCACGGCGAAGGCAAGTTTGCGATTTTCATCAGCATGCTCAACGCCTATCCACTGGGCAACGACCTGAACCTGCTGGACACCTGGGCCGCGCGCGGCATGCGCATGTTCGGCTTCAGTTACATCGGCAATAACCAGTGGAGCGATTCGTCGCGACCATTGCCGTTTTTCAATGATTCGCCGGACGCCCTCAACGGCCTGTCGGATGTCGGCAAGCAAGCCGTACATCGCCTGAACGACCTGGGTGTGATTATCGATGTCTCGCAAATGTCGACCAAAGCCCTGGAGCAAGTGGCGCAGTTGAGCCGCACCCCGATGGTCGCCTCGCACTCGGCGCCGCGAGCCTCGGTGGATATTCCGCGCAACCTCAGCGACAAGGAAATGCAGCTGATCAAGCAAAGCGGCGGTGTGGTGCAAGTGGTCGGCTTCTCCGCCTACCTGCGACCGCTGACCCAAGGCACCCAGGACAAGCTCAACGCCCTGCGCGCACGCTTTGATCTGCCGCCGCTGCCGAACCTCGCCATGGCGCTGATGCCGGGCGACCCGATCATCGCCGCGTGGCCGGAACAGAAGTTCGGCCAGTACGCCGGCCAGCTGTACGCAATCCTCGACGAAGAGCCGAAGGCCACGCTCAAGGACCTTGGCGATGCGATCGATTACACCGTGCGCAAGATCGGTATCGACCACGTCGGCATCGCTTCAGACTTCAACGAAGGCGGCGGCGTCAAAGGCTGGGAGAACGTCGGCGAGATCCGCAACGTCACCGCCGAACTGCTGCAACGTGGCTACTCCGAAGCCGATATCGCCAAGCTCTGGGGCGGCAACTTCCTGCGGGTCTGGGACCAGGTGCAGAAAGCTGCCAAGCCAGTAGCCAGCCGATGAATTTCTCCTTTGCGACCACAAGTGAATTGCACCCATGACTGACCGTCGTACCTTTCTCAAACAGGCCGGCATTCTTGCCGCCAGCCTGCCGCTGGGCGCTGCCGTTCACGCCCAGGCAGCCTCTGCGTCCAGCGCCGCCGCGATTCCGCCAGCAGTGCCGAAGGACAAGTGGGCGCAATTGCGCCAGTTGTTCAATCAGGACCCCGACTACCTGCATTTTTCCAACTTCCTGATCACCTCGCACCCACGTCCGGTGCAGGAAGCCATAGACCGTCATCGCGCAACCATCGACCGTAATCCCGGCCTGATGATGGACTGGGATCTGCAAGAAACCTGGAAACACGAGGCCGACGTGCGCGAGTGGGCCGGGCGCTACCTGCAAGCCAAACCGGGGCAGATCGCCCTGACCGGCAGCACCACCGAAGGCCTCGCGGCTATTTACGGTGGCATTCATGTGCGCCCGGATCAGGAAATCCTCACCACTGTTCACGAGCATTATTCGACCGAATTCACCCTGGATTTCCGGGTAAAAAAGGAAGGCACACAGGTTCGCAAGATCAAGCTGTTCGAGGACGCCAATCGGGTGTCGACGGACGAAGTGTTGAGCGCCATCCGCCAGGCCATTCGCCCCAATACGCGCGTGCTGGGCATGACCTGGGTGCAATCGGGCAGCGGTGTGAAACTGCCCATCGGCGAGATCGGCAAACTGGTCGACGAGGTCAATCGCAAACGCGCCGACAAGGACAAGATCCTGTACGTGGTCGATGGCGTCCACGGCTTTGGCGTCGAAGACCTCAGCTTCCCTGACATGCACTGCGACTTCTTTATCGCCGGCACCCATAAATGGATGTTCGGCCCACGTGGCACCGGGATCATCTGCGCCCGTTCGGAACAGCTCAAGGACGTCACGCCGACGGTCCCGACGTTCTCTCAGGACACTGATTTCGCCACCAGCATGTCGCCCGGCGGCTATCACGCCTTCGAACATCGCTGGGCATTGAGCGAAGCGTTCAAGCTGCACTTGCAACTGGGCAAGGCCGAGGTTCAGGCGCGCATCCATCAACTCAACACGTATCTCAAGCGACGCCTGCAAGAGCATCCGCAGATCGAATTGGTGACACCACTGAGCCCGGCGCTTTCGGCAGGTTTCACCTTCTTCCGGGTCAAGGATCGCGACTGCGACAAGATCGCCGCGTACCTGATGAAGAACCGCGTAGTGGTCGATGCCGTGGACCGCGATGTCGGGCCGGTGGTGCGCACCGCCCCGGGGCTGCTCAACACCGAAGCCGAAATTGATCGATTCATGACGCTGCTGATCACGCAGCTATGACCTTCACGACTTTTGCTTTCCTTCTGATCGAGACCCCTCATGAACAGTGAAATGCTCAAACGACCGCGACACCTCCCGACCCTGAAAATACTCGCCGGGCTGGCGCTGACCGCATTGCTCGCAGGCCTGTTGCCGGGCACCGCCGCTGCCGCCGAACCGTTGCCGGCGGGCAAGGTGTTCAAGGACTGCAAGAATTGCCCGGAAATGGTCGTCCTGCCGGCCGGCAAATTCACCATGGGCACCCCGGAAACCGAAGTCGGCCGCGAGCCGGACGAAGGCCCGATGCACGAAGTGACTTTTGCCAAGGCGTTCGCCATGAGCCGCTTCCAGATCACCGCCGGCGAGTGGGACAGCTACGTCAAGGAAACCGGGGTGAAGATCGCCAACGGTGATACTCGTCCGGGTCGCGAATGCGTGGCGAGCAAGCCGCGCTACAAACAGGAACCACGGCAACCGGCAGTGTGCATGGACTTCGCCGACGTCCAGGCCTATGTCGCCTGGCTGTCGAAAAAAACCGGGCAGAACTACCGCATGGTCAGCGAAGCACAACGCGAGTACGCCGCCCGCGCCGGCTCGACCGGGCCATTCCCGTTCCCGTTCGATGAAGGCACCGAGTACAGCATCGCCAAGCATGCCAACACTTATGGCCCGACCGATGGTTACAGCTTCACCTCGCCAGTGGGCAGCTATCCAGCAAACGCCTTCGGCATGTACGACATGCACGGCAACGTCTACGAATGGATCGCTGACTGCGAGCACCCTAACTACGTCGGCGCGCCAACCGATGGCAGCGCTTGGGTTGAACCGGGTTGCGAGTCCTACAACATTCGCGGCAACGACTGGGGCGAAGCACCGGTGTTCTCGCGCTCCGGCAATCGCAACAACATCTATCCCTCCACCCGTGGCGACTGGATCGGCTTTCGCGTAGTCCGCGATCTCTGATCGCGAACCGATCACACCCCGCCCTCCCCTGTAGGAGCTGTCGAGTGAAACGAGGCTGCGATCTTTTGATGTAGTTTGTTAAAAACAGATCAAAAGATCGCAGCGTGCCGCAGCTCCAAGGATGATAAAAACGTTGTCCCTCGCAACTGATGCCCCACAGACCATTTGCGCGAGCATTCCTTGGCTACAAGTCACCGTCAGTCGGTGGCGGTCTAAATTAAGCGCCTGACCAGACGTTCTACTGGGTATCTGTCTCTACGACCCAAGGAACTGTTCCCCCATGTCCCAGCCCTCACGCGGTGCCATCCACGAATTGTTCACGCTGCTCAAGCCCTTCAGGCTCGTCGTCATTGTGTCGATCCTGCTGGGCATGGTCGGCGGCCTCAGCGTGACGGTGCTGCTGGCGACGATCAACTCGGCGCTGCATTCCGAAGCCGGCCTGACCCAGGGCGTCGTCGCCCTGTTCGCCGGGCTCTGCCTGTTGGCGTTGCTCAGTTCGATCTGCTCGGACATCGGCACCAACTTCGTCGGTCAACACATCATCGCGACCCTGCGCAAACAACTCGGCGAGAAAGTGCTGTCGGCCCCGATCGAACAGATCGAGCGCTACCGCAGTCATCGTCTGATCCCGGTGTTGACCCACGACGTCGACACCATCAGCGACTTCGCCTTTGCCTTCGCACCGCTGGCGATTTCACTGACCGTGACCCTTGGCTGCATGGGTTATCTGGCGATGCTGTCGTGGCCGATGTTCCTGATCATGGTGGTGGCGATCATTATCGGCACCGGCATTCAGTACTTCGCCCAAGGCCGCGGCATCCAGGGTTTCATGGCCGCGCGTGACGCCGAAGACGAACTGCAAAAACACTACAACGCCATCGCCGAAGGCGCCAAGGAACTGCGCATCCATCGGCCACGCCGCCAGCGCATGTTCGTCTCGGGCATCAAGGCCACTGCCGAATTCATCTGCCGCACGCAAATCCGCTCGATCAACACCTTCGTGATCGCCAAGACTTTCGGCTCGATGCTGTTCTTCGTGGTGATCGGCCTCGCCCTCGCCCTGCAAACCTACTGGCCGAGCGCCGACAAAACCGTCATGAGCGGTTTCGTGCTGGTGCTGCTGTACATGAAAGGCCCGCTGGAACATCTGGTCGGCACTCTGCCGATCGTCAGCCGCGCACAAATCGCCTTCCGCCGTATCGCCGAATTGTCCGAGCAGTTCTCTTCACCGGAACCGCACCTGTTGCTCGATGATCAGGGCCACAAAGCCCCGGCCGTTACTCGCCTGGAACTCAAGGACGTCAGCTACGCCTTCCCTGCCGTACCGGGCAGCGATGCATTCCGCCTGGGCCCGGTCAACCTGACCATCGAACAGGGCGAGATCATCTTCATCGTCGGCGAAAACGGCTGCGGCAAGACCACCCTGATCAAGTTGCTGCTTGGCCTGTATCCGCCGCAACAAGGTGAAATCCGTCTCAACGACCAGACCGTAAACGCCGAGAACCGTGACGATTACCGCCAGTTGTTCACCACGATTTTTGCCGACTACTACCTGTTCGACGATGTGGTGCAAGGCGATACGCACATCCCCGACGACGCCAACAAATACCTGCAACGCCTGGAAATCGCCCACAAGGTCAGCGTGCAGGACGGCAATTTCACCACCACCGATCTCTCCACCGGGCAACGCAAGCGCCTGGCGCTGGTCAACGCCTGGCTTGAAGAACGGCCGGTGCTGGTGTTCGACGAATGGGCGGCGGATCAGGATCCGACCTTCCGCCGGATTTTCTACACAGAGCTGCTGCCGGACCTCAAGCGTCTGGGCAAAACCATCATCGTGATCTCCCACGATGACCGCTATTTCGACGTGGCCGACCAATTGGTGCGCATGGAAGCCGGCCGCGTGATGACGGAACTGGCACCGGCCTGACCGCGAAATAGAGCGTCAAAACAATCCCGCCTCTTGCGATAGACGATTTTTTCGCAGTGTGCGGGATTTATTTTTCCGGTTTCCCTCGGTTGTTGCGTCTAATTATCATTAACTACAAAACTGCACACGCATCTCAGGAGCATTTGAAGTAATGCACAGCCCATCCTTGTCCCGCGCACCACTGGCCACGGCGATCCAGCGTCAGACCCAGCGCCAGGCGATCCTGCCTCGCGCCCTGCTGACCACCCTGCTTCTGTTGGGTGCCGGTGAGGTGCTTGCGGCACCGACCAGCATCAACGTTCCGGCT
The DNA here is from genome assembly GCF_044743525.1 of Pseudomonas sp. NPDC087598. Lineage (NCBI taxonomy): Bacteria > Pseudomonadati > Pseudomonadota > Gammaproteobacteria > Pseudomonadales > Pseudomonadaceae > Pseudomonas > Pseudomonas sp. NPDC087598. The sequence goes on from NZ_JBIUWQ010000030.1 coordinate 29,691, forward strand.
CAACCCTTGTCCAGCGCCTTGCAGCAACTGGGACAACAATCGAACCTGCAGATCATCTACAACCCTGAGATGCTCCAGGGGCTGAAAGCCAACGCGGTGTCCGGCACGCTTGAGCCTGAAGAGGCATTGCACCAATTGCTGCTGGGGAGCGGCTTGACGTATTCGATTACCGGTAACACGGTTTCGTTGATTCCTATCAGCGGCGCTGACGGTAACGCCATGCAGTTGGGCGCGATCTCGATCTCCGGTAAAGCGCCGGGCTCGCAGACCGAAGGCACCGGGCTGTACACCACTTATTCGTCGAGTAGCTCGACCCGTCTGAACCTGACGCCGCGGGAAACGCCGCAGTCGGTGACCGTCATGACGCGCCAGCGCCTGGACGACCAGAAGCTGACCAACCTGACCGACGTGCTCGACGCCACCGCCGGCATCACCGTGACCCGCAACGGCATGGGCACCGAGAACGACACTTACTGGTCGCGCGGCTCGCAGATCCAGAACTTCGAAGTGGACGGCGTACCGACCTCCACCCGTCTGGACAACTACACCCAAAGCACCGCGATGTACGACCGCGTGGAAATCGTCCGGGGCGCCACCGGCCTGATCAGTGGTCTCGGCAACCCGTCGGCGACCATCAACCTGATCCGCAAGCGTCCAACCGCCGAAGCCCAGGCCAGCGTCACTGCCGAAGCCGGCAGCTGGGATCGTTACGGCACCGGCATGGACGTCTCCGGCCCGCTGACCGAGTCGGGCAACGTGCGCGGACGTTTGGTCGTGGACTACAAGAACCAGGGCTCCTGGGTAGATCGCTTCAAGCAGGATTCGCAGCTGATCTACGGCATCACCGAATTCGACCTCAGCGAAGCGACGCTGCTGACCGTTGGTTTCAGCTATCAGAAAACCCAGGTCGACTCGCCAATGCGTGGCGGCTACCCGTCGTATTTCACCAACGGCGAAAAATCTCACGTTCACCGATCGCTCAACACTTCGCCGGACTGGTCGTACAACGACCACGATCAAACCAACTTCTTCACCTCCGTCGAGCATCAGTTCGATAACGGCTGGAGCGGCAAGATCGAATACGGTCACACCGAAAACAAATTCGACCAGCTCTATGCCGTCGCCACCGGCACCCTCGACAAGGCCACCGGCTCCGGCACCGGCTTGCTGCCAGTACGCTGGTCGGGCACACCGCGCCAGGACAACATCGATGCCTACCTGACCGGTCCGTTCTCGCTGTTCGGTCGTGAGCACGAGCTGATCCTCGGTGTGACCGCGACCAACTACAAGGAAGCCACGCCGAGCTACGGCGACTGGCTGCGCGACTACAACTTCCAGGTTCCGGACATCAGTCACTGGGACGGCAACTCGCCAAAACCGGCGACTCCGGTCGTGAGCAAGGGGCACATGGAGGAGAAGCAGTTCGGCACCTACCTGACCTCGCGCTTCCACGTCACCGACGACTTGACCTTCATTCTCGGCGGTCGTCTGACCGACTGGAAACGTGACACCAACACCAAGCCATACGGTGGTGATGAGAGCAATGTGAAGGAACGCGAAACCGGCATCTTCACGCCATACACCGGTGTGGTTTATGACCTCGATGACAACTGGTCGCTGTACGCCAGTTACACCAAGATCTTCAACCCGCAGGCGTCCTACGTTCGCGACATCAACAACAAGTCGCTCGCGCCGACCGAAGGCAAGGGCTACGAAGTCGGGGTCAAGGGCACCTTCTTCGACGAGAAACTCAACACCAGCCTGGCCCTGTTCAAGCTTGAGCAGGACAACCTCGCGGTCTGGATGTCTGACACCCAGGCTTATCGTCTGGAGCAAAGCACCGAGACCAAGGGCGTCGAGTTCGAGCTGAACGGTGAGTTGGCGGAAGGCTGGCAAGCCTCGGCCGGTTACGCCTACAGCGTCACCACCAACGCCGAAGACGCGCGCATTGTCACCAACGCGCCACGTCACATGCTCAAGACCTTCACCTCGTATCGCCTGCCTGGCGTGCTGGACAAGGTCACCGTCGGCGGTGGCGTGAACTGGCAGTCGAAGATCGGCGAAGACCTGCACTACTACGAGCAGGGCAGCTACGCGGTCACCAACCTGATGGCCCGCTACGACATCACCAAGAACCTCAGCGCCTCGCTCAACGTCAACAATCTGTTCGATCGCGAGTACTACTCGATGGTCTACTACGACGGCATGTACGGCGCCCCGCGCAACTTCATGACCAGCTTCAAGTACACCTTCTGAGTCCTGGCCCCGGCCTGAAAAAACGCACCGTCTGACGGTGCGTTTTTTTATGCCCGCCATTCACCAATACCCCTGAGCTGCAAAACCGGGAGACAAAAAGGCCGGAGGGGTTGCCCCGCTCCGGCCTTTGGTTTTTGCGATGACTGATCAGGCCTGTGGGTACAACGCCCGACGCAGCACCTCGGTCAGCTCTTGATAGACGCTTTCGATTTCGCCTGTGACCATCGACATCCGCAGGAAGTCGTGGACCAGCCCGGTGTATTCCTTGCACTGCACCGCCACACCGCTCGCTTCCAGTCGTTGCGCATACGCATGGCCTTCATCGATCAACGGATCGAAGCCCGCCAGCGCCAGATGTACCGGCGCGACACCGCGCAAATTCGTTGCCAGCAACGGTGAGAAACGCCAGTCGGCGCGATCCTCCGGCGTGCGTGCGTAATGCTCGTAGAACCACTCCAGCGTCGGACTCTCCAGCAGATAGCCTTCGCTGAGCAGTTCTCGCGATTCAGTGCTGCGCGACGCGTCAGTCACCGGGTAGCACAGCAGTTGCAGACACGGTTGCAGCGCCTGCGGATTCGCTGCGGCATCGATCGCCAGCACCGTAGCCAACGTGGCGCCGACGCTGTCGCCGGCCAGTACCAGCCGCGAGGTATCGAGGTTCAGCACACCCGCCTGCTGCGCCAGCCAGGCCAGCGCATCGGCGGCATCGTGCAGCGCCGTCGGGAACTTGAATTCAGGGGCGCGACGATACTCGACCGCCACCACCGCACACGGCGTGCGCTGGCAGAACTCGCGGCAAATGCCATCGTGAGAATCGAGACTGCCGACCACAAAACCGCCACCGTGGAGGAACACTGTCACCGGCAACGCCTGCTTGCCATCGGTGATCGGCGTGTAGATCCGCACTGCCAGCTCCGCGCCGTCGCGGGTCGGGTAACTCAGGTCACGCAAATCCACCTCCGGCGCCTGCCAGCGCATCCGCGCCGACGATTGTTCGAAGGCTTGCCGGGCCTGTTCCGGCGTCTGTTGGTGAAAGGCCTGGGCATCGCCTGTCTGGTTGGCCTCGACCAAGTCGAGAAACGCACCGATTTCCGGATTCAAAGACATTAAGGACATCCTGATGCGGCCCGTGGGCCGCACCTTTATCGAAGGTTGAAAAAGGTTCAGGCCGACTGCGCCAGACAGTGGTCGATCAGCGCTTGCAGCTCGCGCTGGTAATCATCCATCAGCCGCTCGACGGTGCTGGTCCGGTAACGTCGGGTGCTGTAGATGCAACGGAACGCCAGACGACCGTTGTAGACCTGCCCGACCAGCTCCAGCCAGTTGGCCATGCCGGCATCCATGTCGTAGCTGTCACCGATGTTGTCATCGGCCGGTACCAGCAACGCCTGCTCGTCGAAGCTCTGGTCGAACTGCCCCAGGTAGTTGAACGTCACCCGCGCCTGCGGCAGTGCTGCCAGACGCTGCGCCAGCGGCGCGCCCGCCATGTGCCGCAACGCGCCGTAGCCAACACCTTTGTTGGGCAAGCTTTGCAATTGATCGCGGACAGTGATGATCGCCTCACCGATATCGGTATCGTGCCCGGGTGCCAGACGCACCGGGAACATGGTGGTGAACCAGCCCATCGTGCGGCTCAGGTCGAGGTCTTCGAAAAGGTCTTCGCGACCGTGCCCCTCAAGTTGCACCAGCACCGACGATTCGTCGTTCCAGCGGCACAGCACACGGCCCAGTGCCGTCAGCAACAGATCGTTGATCTGCGTCTGGTAAACCGCCGGCGCCTGTTTCAGCAGGCTGGCGGTAAACGCCTCATCCAGGTTCATCACCGCTTCAGCACGATGGCGCACCAGATTCTTGCCACGCGGGTTATCGCAACGCATCTCCTTGCCGGGCTGGTCGAGGGTTTGCAGCCAGTAATCCAACTCCTCGTCGATCAGCGTACGAGTGTGCGCACTGAGGTTTTCCGCCCAGTCACGGAAGCTGCTGGTACGCACTGGCAGTTGCGGCTCTTCGCCAAGGCAATAAGCGTCGTAAGCGGTTTGCAGATCCTGCAACAGCACTCGCCACGACACGCCGTCGATCACCAGGTGATGGATGACCAGCAACAGCCGCGCCTCGCCGTCCGGCAGCGTCGCCAGCAAACCGCGCACCAAAGGCCCTGCGCCCAGATTCAGGCTGCGCTGCGCCTGGTTGGCGAGCACTTCCAGTTCATCCTTGTCAGCCACTTGATGCACCCACAGCAATGGCGATTGCTGCGCCTGCTGCCGGCATTCGTCGAGGCTCTGGTAATGCTGGGTCCAGACCCCGCTCTCGCGGACAAAACGCAGGCGCAGCGCATCGTGCTGCACCAACATGGCCATCAGGGTTTTCTCCAGCGCCACCGCGTCGAGCGCTTGTCGCGAACGCAGAATCAACGCCTGGTTGAAGTGGTGCGGCGCCGTCATTTCCTCGTCGAAGAACCACTGCTGGATCGGAATCAGCGGGAACGCGCCCTCACGCACCACGTGCGTCTGCTCCTCGGCGGCACGGTTGACCACTTGCTGGTCGAACAGATTGCCGATGGTCTGGTAACGCATCAGGTCGCGCAGCTTCAGATCGAGTTTGAGCTGCGGATGGTTACGCGCCCGGGAGATCACTTGCAGACTCAGAATCGAGTCGCCACCGAGTTCGAAGAAGTTGTCGCTCAGGCCCACTTGCTCGACCTGCAACACTTCGGACCAGATCTGCGCGAGCAAGGCTTCTTCCTCGGTACGCGGTGCGACGTACTGTTCAACCTGGAACTGTGGCTCCGGCAACGCCTTGCGATCGAGTTTGCCGTTGGGCGAAATCGGCAGGCGTTCCAGGCACATGATCTGCGCCGGCACCATGTAATCCGGCAGACGCGCACGCAGTTCGGTCTTGAGCCGCTCGACAGTGCGCGTCTCATCATCGCTGTCGCAGACCACATAACCGATCAGTTGCTTGCCGGACACGCCGTCGCGGGCAATCACCACCGCGTCGGTGACGCCGTCCTGCAAGCGCAGGCAGGCTTCGATTTCGCCGAGCTCGATGCGGAAACCCCGCACCTTGACCTGATGGTCGGCGCGGCCGACGTAATCCATCACTCCGTCATCACGCAGGCGTACCAAATCGCCGCTGCGATACAGACGACTGCCCGGTGCACCGAACGGATCCGGCACGAAGCGTTCAGCGGTAACCGAAGGTCGGCCGTGATAACCACGGGCAACCCCGTAGCCACCGATGTGCAATTGCCCGGAAAAGCCCGCCGGCAACGGATTCAGATCATCGTCCAGGACCCACAGCGAGCGCTGACCGACAACGCGCCCGATCGGCGCATAGGCCGCCGCGCAAGGTTCGTCATTGGCGGCTTTCCACAGCATCGGAGTGACCACGGTTTCGGTCGGGCCATAGCCGTTGGTGATGTACTGCGGACGGAGGATGCTGCGCACTTCTTGCAGCGTCTGCTCCGGTACTGCGTCGCCACCGAAGCAATAGATGCGCACTGTCGGCGCGCTCGAAGCACTGGCCTGCACATACTCGGCGACTTGCTTGAGATAGGCCGGCGGGAAGCAGGCAATGTCGATCGACAAAGTCTGCAACGCGTGACTGGTCTGCTCCGGCGTCCACAGTTCGTTGTCGCGCAGCACCAGCGTGCCGCCGAATGCCAACGTGGTCAGCCAGCGCTCATGAGCGCCGTCGAAGGCAAACGACATGAAGTGCAATTCACGGGTGGTGTGATCCATCTCATACAGTTGGCAAATCGCCTGGCAGTGCATGCTCAGCGGGCCATGGGTGACCGCCACACCTTTCGGCAAACCGGTGGAGCCGGAGGTGTAGATCAGATAAGCCAGGGTGTCTTCGCACACGGCCACCTGCGGCGCCGAGTCCGCGTAGGCATTGCCGTCAAAACCATCGAGGTCAACCAGTGGCAAGCCTTCAGGCAAAGGCAGACGCGCAGACAATTCAGCGCGGCTGATCATCAGCGCCATGCCCGAATCTTCGATCATGAACGCCAGGCGATCACGCGGGTATTCGATGTCCAGCGGCACATAGGCAGCGCCGCTCTTGAACACGGCGAGCAGGGCCACGAGCATGTCCAGCGAGCGCTCCAGCGCCACGCCGATCAACACTTCCGGGCCTGCACCGTGAGCAATCAAATGGTGCGCCAGACGGTTGGCCTGGCTATCCAGTTCGGCATAGCTCAGCACTTGCCCGGCGCATTCGACGGCGTGGGCCTGCGGACGCTTGCGCGCATGTTCGGCGATCATCAGCGGCAGCCATTCGCGCTGGTCACGCGGCGCCGGTTCACTGCCCCACGCTTGCAAAGCCTGCCATTGCTGTGGCGCCAGACGTTGCAGGTTGCCGAGGTATTCGTGCGGCGTATCGAGCATTGCCTGCAGGGTGATTTCCATGGTTTCACGGATTCGCTGCACCGCTTCGACACTGAAGCAATCGCGCAGGAACAGGTACTCGATGGACAGCTCTTCGTTCAGATGCACCGCAAGGTCCATCGGGAAGTTGGTCACGTCATGGTTGGCCGAAGCGCCAAATCGCAAGCCGCCCTTGGCTTCTTCCAGACGACGGTCGATCGGGTAGTTCTCGAACACGATGATGCTGTCGAACAACATCTGCCCGCCCTGCCCCGACCAGCGCTGAATATCCGCCAGCGGTGCGTGGGCATGATCACGCAGGTCAAGGTTGTAGGCTTGCAACTGCGCCAGCCAGTCACTCAGGCGTTGCGCGGGTTGCAGGGTCTGGATCACCGGCAAGGTGTTGATGAACAGGCCGAGCATGCTGTCAGCGTTGGCCAGCCCTTCCGGACGCCCCGCCACTGTCGCACCGAAAGCCACGCTGCTTTGCCCGGTGTAGCGTTGCAGTACCAACAGCCATGCGCCCTGAATCAGCGTGTTGGCGGTGATGCCGTGCGCCCGGCAATGCTGTTGCAGACGGCTGGTCTGCTGCTCGTCCCATTTGGTATACAGCGCTTCGTGACCGGCCGTGGTCTCGACGTGACGCGGGTGCATTGCCTGGCTCAGCGCCGTCGGCTCGGCCAGGGTTTGCAGGTGGCCGCGCCAGAACTGTTCAAGACGCCCCTGATCCTGCTCTTGCAGCCACTCGATAAAGTCGCGGTAACGACCGCTTTCACCGACCACTTCGCCAGTGGCGTAGTGCTGCAGCACCTCACCGAACAGCTGCGAACTGCTCCAGCCGTCCATGAGAATGTGGTGACTGGTCCAGATCAGTTGGTGACTGTCTTCGCCGGTGCGGATCAACAGCAAACGCTGCAACGGCACGCGGTGCAGCTCGAAACCGCGCGCACGCTCCTCGCGGGCACGCTCGGCCAGACGCTGCTCGCCAATGTCCTGGCCACGCCAGTCGAGCACTTGCAGATCAACCTCGGCGTGATGCTGCACGACCTGAATCGGCGAAGTCTGCCCGCCCTGCCAGTGGAACGAAGTCCGCAAAATCGCGTGACGCCCGATCACATGCTGCCAGGCGCGACGGAAGCGCTCCGGGTCCATGCCGTCAACGGGCAGGTTGATCTGGTTGATGTACAGGTCATCGCCATCATCGGACAGGGTGTGGAACAACATGCCCTGCTGCATCGGCGACAGCGGATAGATGTCTTCGATCTCGGCCACCGCCAGCGGCAAGTCGTCGAGCTGCGCCTGCGTCAGCGCCGCCAACGGGAAGTCCGACGGCGTGATACCGCTGTTGCCCGGGGCGCAGCAATGCTCGATCAACGCTGCCAGTTCGAGCGCATAGTCATCGGCCAGACGCTGGATCGTCGCCTCGTTGAACATCTCGCGGCTGAAGGTCCAGCTCAGCTTGAGTTCGGCGCCATACACCTGGCCGCTGACTTCCAGCCAGTTGCTCAATGGAGCCAACGGACTCTGCTCGCGACCGGCACTTTCTGCCGCCGGTACAAACAGCGCCGCTTCGTCGAACTGGCTGTCGAACTGACCGAGGTAGTTGAAGGTGATTCGTGCGTCCGGCAAGTCCGCCAGTGCGGCACGGGCAGCGTCATCGCCCAGATAACGCAAGGCACCGAAACCCAGACCTTTGTTGGGGATCGCGCGCAGTTGCTCCTTGATCTGCTTGATCGAGTCGGCCAGCGGCGCCTGCGGGGTCAGGCGCACCGGGTAGAGGCTGGTGAACCAGCCGACGGTGCGGCTCAGGTCGATGCCGTCGATCAACTCTTCGCGGCCATGGCCTTCGAGTTGAATCAACGTCGAGGTGTCGCCGGTCCAGCGGCAGATCACTCGCGCCAAAGCCGTCAGCAACAAATCGTTGACCTGGGTGCGATACGCCGCCGGGGCCTGTTGCAGCAGCTTGCGCGTCAGCTGCTTATCGAGCTGAGTGCGCACGCTCAGTGCCTGATGGTTGTCGAGGCGACCGTCGCGATTGTCGCGCGGCAAGTCCTGCGGTGCGTCGAGCAACTGCCCACGCCAGAAATCCAGCTCGCCCGCGAGGTTGACCGTGTGCGCCTGCAAGCCCTCGGCCCAGTGCTTGAACGCGCTGGTCTTGGCCGGCAGTTTCAACGGTTGTCCGGCCTGCAACTGGCGATAAGCATCCTGCAGGTCTTCCAGCAACACGCGCCACGACACACCGTCGACGGCCAAGTGATGGATTACCAGCAACAGACGCTGACTGCCATCGGCAAGGTTCAGCAGCATGCCGCGCAACAGCGGCCCGTTTTCCAGATCAAGACTGCGCTGCGCTTCTTCGCAAGCCGCTTCGACTTCATCGGCATGGTTCAGCGCGGTCTGCCACAACAGGGTCTGTTGGGCATCGATGGCACGGTGCGTGGCACTCCATCCGTGCGCATCTGCAGTGAATGTAAGGCGCAAGGCGTCGTGGTGGCGAACCAACACTTGCAGCGCCTGTTCCAGTGTTTCGCCGTGCAAGGCTTGCGCGGGTTTGAGCAGCAACGACTGGTTCCAGTGATGACGCTCCGGAATTTCGGTAGCGAAAAACAGCTGCTGGAACGGCAGCAGCGGCGTGCTGCCGGTCACCGGGCCCTGATCGATGCGCACAGCGCCTTCACCGAGTGTGGCGACCGTCGCCAGACTGCGAATGGTCTGGTGCTGGAACAAGTCTTTCGGGGTGAAATGCAGCCCGGCCTGACGCGCTCGGCTGACCACCTGAATCGAAATGATCGAATCGCCCCCGAGGGCAAAGAAGTTGTCGCTGACGCCAACCTGTTCAAGGCCCAGCACCGACTGCCAGATCCCCGCCAATTGTTGTTCCATGGCGTTGCCCGGTGCCTGGTATTGCTGCTGCGCGATACTCGCATCGGGTTTCGGCAAGGCTTTGCGGTCAAGTTTGCCATTGGGGCTCAACGGCATCTGTTCCAGCGCCAGCCACTGCGTCGGCACCATGTATTCCGGCAGTTGTTGCTGAACGTGCGCAGCCAGCGCTTCACGCCAATTGGCAGCCTCTTCGGTCAGCACCACGTACGCCACCAACTGCTTGCCGTCGATGACCAGCACCACCGCTTCGCGCACGGTTTCGTGTTCGAGCAGGCGCGCTTCGATCTCGCCCATTTCGATGCGCAAGCCACGCAGTTTGACCTGATGGTCGATGCGCCCGGCGTATTCGATCACGCCATTGTCGCGGTAGCGCGCCAGGTCACCGGTGCGATAAATCCGCTCGCCATTGCCATAAGGGCTGACGGCAAAACGCTCGGCGGTCAGCGCTGGTCGTTGGTGATATCCACGGGCCAGGCCCTCGCCCGCCAGGTACAACTCACCTAGAACACCGACCGGCACCGGTTGCAGTTCATCGTCGAGGATGTAGCAGGCCAGGTTGGCGATCGGCTCACCGATCGGCACGCTGTCGCGGCCCTCTTCGACACAGCTCCAGTGGGTCACGTCGATGGCCGCTTCGGTCGGGCCATAGAGGTTGAACAGTCCGGCCTGCGGCAGTTTGGCGAACACCTGCTGCTGGGCATCGGCCGGCAGCGCTTCGCCCGAGCAGACAATGCGCTTGAGGCTGGCGCAGCTGGACACGTCGCCATCCTGCAGGAACGCCTGCAACATCGACGGTACAAAGTGCAGCGTGGTGACTTGCTCGCGATTGATCAGCGCCACCAGTGTCGCCGGATCACGGTGATCCCCCGGCGCCGCGACCACCAGCCGTGCGCCGGTCATCAGCGGCCAGAAAAACTCCCAGACCGACACGTCAAAACTGAACGGCGTCTTTTGCAACACGCTGTCGCCAGCGCCCAGCTGATAGGCCTGCTGCATCCAGCAGAGCCGGTTGGTCAGGGCCGAATGCCGGTTGCCGGCGCCCTTGGGTTTACCGGTGGAGCCTGAGGTGTAGATCACGTAAGCGAGGTTTTCACCGTCTACTGCGACCTGCGGATCAGTCGCCGCATAACCTTCCAGTTCGCCAACCGTGTCCAGCGCCAGGGTCTGCACGTTGGCGCTCAGCGGCAAGCTGTCGAGCAGCGCGGCCTGGGTCAGCAGCAGTTGCACGCCGCTGTCTTCGATCATGTAGCGCAGGCGTTCCTGCGGATAATCCGGGTCCAGCGGCACGTAGGCGCCACCCGCCTTGAGTACCGCGAGCAGACCGACGACCATTTCGATCGAACGCTCCAGCGCAATGCCCACCAGCGACTCAGGGCCAACACCGATTTCGATCAGGCGATGCGCCAGACGATTGGCTCGGGCGTTGAGTTGCGCATAACTCAGACGTGTTTCGCCAAAGGCCAACGCCGGGGCGTCAGGGGTTTTGGCGACTTGCGCTTCAATCAATTGTTGAACGCTGGAGGTCAGCGGGTAGCTCACCGCCGTGTCGTTCCAGCCTTGCAGGATGGCTTGGCGTTCCTGCGCGGTGAGCATCGGCATTTCACCGATGGCCTGCTCCGGCTGCGCAACAATCGCCTGCAACAGCGCTAACCAGTGCTGGCCCATGCGCTCAATGGTCGAGGCATCGAAGAGGTCGGTGGCGTAGATCAACGAAGCGCCGATGCCATCCGCCGACTCGTGGGTTTCCAGCGTCAGGTCGAGTTGAGCCTGATGGGTGTCCCAGGTCATCGGTTCGACCTGCAACTGCGCCAGCGAGGCGTTCGAACCCTGTTCGCGGCTGGCAGTCTGGTGGTTGAACATCACCTGAAACAGCGGGCTGCGGCTGAGGCTGCGCTCCGGCGCCAGCGCCTCGACCAGTTGTTCGAACGGCAGCTCCTGATGCGCCTGCGCGCCCATCGCCACTTGCTTGACCTGTTGCAGCAAGGCGTTGAACGGCAGCCGTGAATCGAGCTGCGCACGCAGCACCTGAGTGTTGACGAAGTAACCGATCAGGCCTTCGGTTTCAGTGCGGTTTCGGTTGGCGTTGGGCACACCGACGCGGATATCGCCCTGCCCGCTGTAGCGATGCAGGAACGTCTGGAACGCCGCCAGCAGCACCATGAACAGGGTCACGCCCTCACGCCGGGCGATGGCTTGCAGGCCACGGTTCAAGTCAGCGTCGAGCTCCAGATCCAGACGTGCACCGCGATAGCTTTGCACCGCTGGCCGAGCACGATCCTGCGGCAATTCGAGTACCGGTTGCTCACCGCCCAGTTGCTCGACCCAGTAAGCCAGTTGCCGCTCGCGCTCACCCGCCTCCATCCAGCTGCGTTGCCACAGCGCGTAGTCGGCGTACTGGATCGGCAAGGCCGGCAGCGTCGTTGGCGTACCGCTGCTAAAACCGGCGTACAGGCCGATCAGTTCATCGACCATCACCCGCATCGACCAGCCATCGGAGACGATGTGGTGCTGGATCAGGATCAGCACATGGTCATCGGCGCCCAGTTGCAGCAGTTTTACCCGCAGCAACGGCCCATCGGCGAGGTTGAACGGCTGCTGGATCTCGGCTTCGATGAGCCGCTGCAAATCGGCATCACTGGTATCGGCTGGCAGATTCTGCCGGACGATGCTCAGCAACGCGTCTTCGACGATCACTTGCTGCGGACGCTGGCCGTCGTGGACGAACACCGTGCGCAAGGTCTGATGACGTTCGATCAGGCTGTCGAAGGCGCTTTGCAGCGCCATCACGTCGAGCTTGCCGCGCAGACGCAGGGCCATCGGAATGTGATACGCGGCGCTGCTCGGCTCCAGTTGCCAGAGAAACCACTGACGTTCCTGCGCATAACTCAGGCCCAGGGTGTCGAACGCCGACTGCACTTCGGGGATCGGCAGATTGGCCGGAGACACACCCTCGGCGAGCATCTTGCCGAGGTATTCCTTGCGCTTTTCCAGCGGCAGGGTGATGAAACGGCGGGCAATCCGCGTGGCGACGTTAATGTCCATTCACGCGCCCTCCATTTCGTCGAGCAGGTCTTCGAGCAGGCTCAGTTTCGAGGCCGTGACCTGTTCGCCGTTACCTTGCAGTTGGGCCACCAGATCGCCCAGTACCGGGTACTGGAAAATGGTTTGCGGGAGCAGCTTCATACCGAGTTCAAGTTGAATGCGCGACACAATGTTTATCACCAGCAGGGAGTGACCTCCCAGTTCAAAGAAGTTGTCGGTCAGGCCGACCTGATCAAGTTTCAGTACATCGCTCCAGATCGCCGCGACCTGTTTCTCCAGATCGCTGACCGGAGCCACGTAGGCTTGCTGCAACTGACTGGCATCGGCCGTCGGCAGCGCCTTGCGATCGAGCTTGCCGTTGGCGGTCAGCGGCAGTTGTTCGAGCAGCAACAGATGCGCCGGCACCATGTAATCCGGCAGATCCTGGCGCAGGCGCAGACGTACCTGCTCGCGCCAGGCGCCCTGCTCCAGCGGATCAAGTGGCTGCGCGGCGACGATGTACGCCACCAGCTGCACGCCACCGGCACCCGGCTGATCAAGCACCACGGCCTGACGAACGTCCGGCAGCGCCAGCAGGCGCGCTTCGATTTCGCCCAGTTCGATGCGGAAACCACGGATCTTCACTTGATGGTCGATGCGCCCCCGGTACTCGATGCGCCCGTCAGTGCAGTAGCGTGCGAGGTCGCCAGTGCGATACAGCCGCTCGCCGCCGGCGCTGAACGGGTTCGGCACGAAACGCAGTGCAGTGAGGTCTGTGCGCTTCAGATAACCACGGGCCAGACCGGCGCCGGCCACGTGCAGTTCGCCGATGCAACCACGGGCTACCGGGTTGAGGTCGGCATCCAGCACGTACCACGACAAGTCCGCAATCGGCGCACCCAACGGGCTGCCGACGGCATTCTCGAGATCGGCCAGCGACAGCGGTCGATAGCTGACGTGCACGGTGGTTTCGGTGATGCCATACATGTTCACCAGTCGTGGCTCACGGTCGCCGAAGCGTTCGAACCACGGCCGCAGGCTCTTGACCTCCAGCGCCTCGCCACCGAACACCACATGGCGCAGCGATGGTTGCAACGCCGGCGATGACTCGCAAGCGACCTGCATCAGATGCTTGAACGCCGACGGTGTCTGGTTCAGCACCGTGACCTGCTCGCGGCAGAGCAAGGCGTAGAAATCATGCGGCGAACGGCTGACGTCCTGCGGCACGATCACCAGACGCCCGCCATGCAGCAACGCGCCGAAGATTTCCCAGACCGAGAAGTCGAACGCATACGAGTGGAACAGCGTCCAGCAATCGTCAGGGCCGAACTGGAACCACTCTTGCGTTGCCGCGAACAGGCGCAGCGCATTGTCGTGGCTGAGCAACGTGCCCTTGGGTTTGCCGGTGGAACCGGAGGTGTAGATCACATAAGCGAGATTGGCGGTATCGACGCTGACCTGTGGATCGGCGTCCGGCTGCCCTTCGCCGCCTTCACTCAGCGACAAACGAGTCACGTGTGCACCGATCGCAACGTGATCGACAACGCCCGCGCCGCTCAACAACAGCTGAATACCGCTGTCCTCGATCATGTATTGCAGGCGCTCAGCCGGGTATTGCGGGTCCAGCGGCAGGTAGGCGCCACCGGCCTTGAGGATTGCCAGCATTCCGACAATCATCTCCAGCGAACGCTCGGCCGCGAGCCCCACCAGCACGTCGGCGCCGACACCACGGGCAATCAGCGCGTGGGCCAGACGATTGGCTTGGCGATTGAGTTCGCCATAGCTCAGTTGCTGCTCATCAAGGCTCACGGCGATTGCGTCCGGCGCCTTGTGCGCTTGCGCTTCGATCAAGCGGTGCAACGACTGCTGCGGATTCCAGCGCTGCGGCGCCGGGTTCCAGTCGCGCAAATTCTGCTGGATCGTCGTTTGCTCAAGCATCGGCAACTCGCCGATCAGTTGCTGCGGCTGCTGACTGATGCCGCGCAACAATGCCTGCCAATCCATGGCCATGCGCGCGATGGTCGTTGCGTCGAACAGGTCGGCGGCATACACCATCGAGGCAAAGATGCCGTCAGCGGACTCTTCGGTGTTGAGGGTCAGGTCGAACTGGGCCATCAAGCTGTCCCAGTTCACTTCGCTGATCTGTAAGCGGTCCAGTTGCGCCAATGCCGTGCTGCGACGGGCCTTGGCCTGGTGGTTGAACATCACCTGGAACAACGGGCTGCGACTGAGACTGCGCTCCGGTTGCAGCACTTCAACCAATTGCTCGAACGGCAGGTCCTGGTGATCCTGCGCACCGAGCGCCGCTTGCCGGACTTGTTGCAGCAAGTCGCTGAAACGCAGCCCGCCGCTGACGTCAGCGCGCATCACCTGAGTGTTGACGAAGAAGCCGATCAAATCTTCGGTCTCGACGCGGGTACGGTTGGCCACTGGCACACCGACGCGGATATCGCCCTGCCCGCTGTAGCGGTGCAGCAACGTCTGGAACGACGCCAGCAACAACATGAACAGCGTCACGCCTTCGCGGCGGGCAACGTTGGTCAACGTCTCACTCAATCGCGTATCCAACGCCAGTTCGAAACGTCCGCCGCGCAGACTTTGCGTGGCCGGGCGCGGATGGTCCAGCGGCAGCTCCAGCACCGGTTGCTCGCCACCCAATCGGGTCAGCCAGTAATCGAGTTGACGCTGGCGTTCGCCCGCCTCCATCCATTGGCGCTGCCAAACCGCATAGTCGGCGTACTGGATCGGCAGCGCCGGCAGTTGAACGGCATCGCCACGGCTGTACCCGGCGTACAGAGCAATCAGCTCATCGACCATCAACTGCATCGACCAGCCATCGGAGACGATGTGGTGCTGGATCAGCACCAGCACATGATCTTCGGCGTTGATTTGCAGCAAAGTGGCGCGCAGCAGCGGGCCTTGCTGCAGGTCGAACGGTCGGCTGATCTCGGCTTCGACCCGAGCCTTGAGCGCAACGTCATCGCTGTCGGCGGCAAGGACCTGAGTGTCGATCGGCAGACTGAACGGCGCCAGAATCAATTGTCGGGTGCCGTCGGCGTCTTGCAGGAAACGCGTGCGCAGGCTTTCGTGACGCTCGATCAGCGTGTCGAAGCTGTGTTGCAGTGCCGGTTGATCCAGCGGCCCGCGCAGGCGCAGCGCGGTCGGAATGTGGTACGCCGAGCTGTGGCGGTCCATGTGCCAGAGGAACCACTGACGTTCCTGGGCGTAGGACAACGCCATCGGTGCGCCACGTCCCAGCGCTGACAGCGGCGGTTGCTGCGCAGCCTTTTGCGCCTCGATCAGATAGGCGCAGAAAGCGCCCAGTGTGTTGTGTTCGAACAGCGCCTTGAGCGGCACGTCACGCTGCAAGGTCTGGCGCACTCGCGACAACACTTGGGTGACCAACAGCGAATGGCCGCCGAGTTCGAAGAAGTTGTCGGTCATGCCCACGCGTTCAAGCTTGAGCACTTCGGCCCAGATCTGCGCGGTTTGCTGCTCCAGCTCGCTGACCGGCGCAACGTAGCTTTGCTGCATCAGGCTGGCGTCGGGTTTCGGCAGGCCTTTGCGGTCGACCTTGCCGTTCGGCGTCAGAGGAATCTGCTCCAGCACCATCAGGTAGGCCGGGACCATGTAATCCGGCAGGCTGTGCTTGAGGCTGGCGCGAATCTGCTCACGCCAGGCACCGTGCTGCGAGGCATCGACAGGCTGCGCGGCGACGACGTAGCCGACCAGTTGCGCGCCGTTCGGCCCGTCCTGAGCCAGCACCACCGCTTCGCGCACCGAATCGAGAGACATCAGTCGCGCTTCGATCTCGCCCAGTTCAATGCGGAAACCGCGCACCTTGACCTGATTGTCGACCCGACCCTGATAGTCGAATACGCCATCGGCACGCAGGCGCACCTGATCGCCACTGCGATACAGACGCGCGCCCGGCACACCGAACGGGTCCGGCACGAAACGTTCGGCGGTCATCGCCGGACGATCAAGATAACCCCGGGCAACGCCATAGCCGCCGAGGTACAACTCGCCGGCCACGCCTTGCGGTACCGGGTTGAGTTCGGCGCTGAGCACCCAGGTGCTGCGCTCGCCGACGCGCTGGCCGATCGGCGCATAAGCCGCGCCGCACAAGGTGTCGCGGTCAGCTTTCCACAGCAGTGGCGTGACCACGGTTTCAGTCGGACCGTAACCGTTGATGATGTGCTGCGGGGCCAGGGCGCGACGCACGCGCTCGAAGCTGTCATTGGGCACGGCATCGCCGCCGAAGCAGTAGATGCGCACTTTCGGCGGGTTGCCTTCGATCTCGGCGAACTCCGCCAACTGCTGCAAATAGGCTGGCGGGAATGCGACAACGGTGACGCCATGACGCTGCATCGCACGGTAGGTCTGCTCGGCAGTCCACAGGCTGTCGTCACGCAGCAGCAGACTCGAACCGTGAGTCAGCGGGGTGATCCAGCGCTCGTGAGCACCGTCGAAGGCGAACGACATGAAATGCAGTTCGCAATCGTCCGGGGTCATTTCATAGCGCTGACCGATGGCCTGGCAATGCATCGCCAGCGGGCCGTGGGCCACGCACACACCCTTGGGTTGACCGGTCGAGCCAGAGGTATAAATCACGTACGCCAGACTTTGCTCATGCACCTCGACTGCGGGTGCAGTGTCAGCGAATGCGCTGGTATCCAGCGTGTCGAGGCAAAGATTCGCCAGACCCGCAGGCAACGGCAACTGAGCGATCAGGCTCGAATCGGTGAGCAACAGGGCAATCCCCGAATCCTCGATCAGATAGGCCAGACGCTCGCGTGGATAACTGGCGTCCAACGGCACATAAGCCGCACCGGCCTTGAGCACTGCGAGCATCGCCACGAGCATTTTCGGACTGCGCGGCAGCGCAATGCCGATGCGCACTTCCGGCCCGACCCCGTCGCTTTGCAGACGCCGGGCCAGACGATTGGCCTGGGCGTCCAGTTCGGTGAAGCTCAGTTGCAGCTCGCCACAACGCACTGCCACGGCGTGCGGCTGGGTCGCGGCGATGCGCGCAAAGCGCTCGTGCACCGGCAACCGTTCCATCGGCAGCAGCGCGTTGCTCTGTTGCAGTTGCGCGAACTCGTCACGGCCGAGCATCGGCAATTCGCCGATGCGCTGGCCACTGTCGGCGACGATGCCGGCCAGCAGGCTCTGCCAGTGATCAGCCATGCGCGAAATGCTTGCGGCTTCGAACAGGTCAGTGGCGAACACCAACGAGGCACTGAGGCCCGCGGCGGATTCGTACGTATCGAGGGTCAGGTCGAACGGCGCAGTGTGGCTGTCCCAACTCACCGGCTCGACACTCAGCCCCGGCATCTGCAACGATTTCTGCTCGGCTGGCGCTGCGGTCTGGTGGTTGAACATCACCTGGAACAACGAACTGCGGCTCAGGCTGCGGGTCGGTGCCAGCGCTTCGACCAACTGCTCGAACGGCAAGTCCTGATGCGCCTGGGCGCCGAGGGCATGCTGCTTGACCTGCTGCAACAGCTCACGGAATGGCAGCTGTTCGTCGAGTTCGGCACGCAACACCTGGGTATTGACGAAGAAGCCGATCAGACCGGCGGTTTCGCCGCGATTACGGTTGGCGATCGGCACGCCGACACGGATGTCGCCCTGACCACTGTAGCGATGCAACAGGGTCTGGAACGACGCCAGCAGCAACATGAACAAGGTCACGCCTTCGCGACGGGCGACCTCCTGCAAACCTTTGCTCAAGGCTCCCGGCAGATGGATGTCGAGGCTGCCACCCCGGAAACTCTGGCTCGCCGGACGCGGATGATCCAGCGGCAATTCCAGCACCGACGCCTCGCCCCCGAGGCGTTCAGTCCAATAAGCCAATTGCCGCGCGCGCTCGCCCGCCTCCATCCAGCTGCGTTGCCACAGCGCATAGTCGGCGTACTGGATCGGCAGCGGCGCCAACGTCACCGCGTGACCACGACTGAGCGCGGCATACAGCTGAATCAACTCATCGACCATGACCTGCATCGACACGCCGTCGGAAACGATGTGGTGCTGCACCGCCACCAGCACATGTTCCTCAGGCGCCACGCGCAGCACCTGCACCCGCAGCAGCGGGCCCTGGAGCAAATCGAACGGCTGGGCGATTTCCGCCTGGATCAGCGCCTTCAACGCCGCGTCATCAATGCCTTGCACGTCCTGCACCGGCAACGCCAGTTCGAACGGTGCATGAATGCTTTGCAGCACCTTGCCCTGCTCGTCGAGGACGAAGCCGGTGCGCAGGCTTTCGTGACGCTCGATCAGCGCCACGAAGCTTGCCTGCAATGCCGACAGGTCCAGCGCCCCGCGCAGACGCAGGGCGGTCGGAATGTGATAAGCCGCGCTGTGTGGCTCCATTTGCCAGAGGAACCACTGCCGCTCCTGGGCATAGGAAAGCAACAGGGGCTCATCGGCACCACGCCGGAAAACCGGGGCGATGCCATAGAGGTTGACTCCCTGTTTGCCCAGTAGAATCGCCAGCGCCTTGCGTTTCTCGGGAGAAAGCGCGCCTACCGATTCAATCAACTCCTGCATGCCGTGGTCCTCGTTAGGAAATCAGTTTTTCAAGTTCATCTGCTGATAAACGATTGAGAGCCTCCAAGGATTTAGCCAAAACATCATGAACGGGCTGCAAATCAGGTTGCAGGGCTTGTACGGCGTCGCTGAACGCTTGCAGATCGGCACTGCCGAACAGGCTCGCCAGCGGGATTTCGAAGCCCAGCAGCTCACGCAGACGCAACACCACCTGAGTCGCCAGCAACGAATGGCCGCCGAGTTCGAAGAAGTTGTCGGTGAGGCTCACCCGCTCCAGCTTCAGCACCTCGCCCCAGACGTCGGCGATCTGCTGTTGCAACGGGCTGACCGGCGCCACGTAGGCGTTTTGCAACAGTTGTGCATCCGGTTGCGGCAAGGCCCGGCGGTCGAGTTTGCCGTTGGCGGTCAGCGGCAGGCTGTCGAGCAACAACAAGTGCGCAGGTACCATGTAGTCCGGCAGATTGCCCTTGAGCGCCTGACGCACTTGATCACGCCACGCGCCCTGCTCTGCCGGATCGACCGACTGTGCGGCGACGATATAGGCGACCAGTTGCACGCCCGCAGGTCCCGGCTGATCGAGCACCACCGCCTGACGAATGCCCGGCACAGCGAGCAGTTGCGCCTCGATTTCGCCCAGCTCGATACGGAAACCACGGATCTTCACTTGATGGTCGATCCGGCCGCTGTACTCGATCCGGCCGTCGGCGCAGTAGCGCGCCAGGTCACCGGTGCGATACAGCCGCTCGCCGCTGGCGCTGAACGGGTTGGGCACGAAACGCAAGGCACTGAGGTCGGCGCGGTTCAGATAACCCCGTGCCAGACCGGCACCGCTGACGTGCAGTTCACCGATGCAACCCTTGGCGACCGGGTTGAGATCGGCGTCCAGCACGTACCACGACAAGTCCGGAATCGGTTCGCCCAACGGGCTGCCTGCCTCGTTGTGCAAATCCGCCAGCGACAATGGCCGGTAGGTGACGTGCACAGTGGTTTCGGTGATGCCGTACATGTTGATCAGTTGCGGCGCGCTGTCGCCAAAGCGCTCGAACCATGGCCGCAGGCTCTTGACCTCCAGCGCCTCGCCGCCGAACACCATGTAACGCAGCGCCGGTTGTTCGGTCTGGCGGCTGTCCGTGGCGACTTGCATCAGTTGCTTGAACGCCGACGGTGTCTGGTTGAGGACGGTGACTTGCTCGCGGCAGAGCAATTCGTAGAACTCTTGCGGCGAACGGCTGACCGCGTGCGGCACGATCACCAGACGTCCGCCGTGCAGCAACGCACCGAAGATCTCCCACACCGAGAAGTCGAACGCGTAAGAGTGGAACAGCGTCCAGCTGTCCTCGGGGCCGAAGTTGAACCAGTGCTCGGTGGCATCGAACAGGCGCAAGACCTGCCGGTGCGCGAGCAGCGTGCCCTTCGGTTTGCCGGTGGAGCCGGAGGTGTAGATCACATAGGCGAGGTTGTCGCTGTCGACCGTCACCTGCGGATCGGTCGTCGGATACCCGGCGCCCGCCTCGCCTAGCAGCAAGGTCTCGACGCTGTCCGCCAGCCTAACATGCGCCAGCACGCCCGGTTGCATCAGCAACAGGTTGATGCCGCTGTCCTCGACCATGTATTGCAGACGCTCGGCCGGGTATTGCGGGTCCAGTGGCAAGTAAGCGCCGCCGGCCTTGAGGATCGCCAGCAGGCCGACAATCATCTCGAGCGAACGCTCGGCCGCCAGGCCCACCAGCACGTCCGGGCCGACACCGCGCTCGATCAGCGCATGGGCCAGACAGTTGGCGCGGCTGTTCAGCTCGGCGTAGGTCAGTTGCTGTTCGTCGAGACTCAGCGCAATGGCCTGCGGTGCACGATGCGCCTGGGCCGTGATCAGTTGATGCAGGCTGGCGGTTGGCGCGAACGTCGCGCTGTTGCGGTTCCAATCGCGCAGCACCGCTTGCTGCTGCGCGGCATCCATCAGTTGCACGTCGCTGACCAGCCCTTCGGCCGATGCCGCGCTGAATTGCAGCAGCAGGTTGTGCATTTGTCCGGCGATCTGCTCGATCACCGCGGCGCTGAAGTGCTGACGTGCATAAGCGAACTCCAGCGACAGCGTGTCGCCCAGATCCACCAGCACGGTCAGCGGCAGGTTGGTCTGCTCATGGCTCGACACCTGACCGAAGCGCATGCCTTGCGGCGCACCTTTGTCCAGGGCCTCGGACACCGGATAGTTCTCGAACACCAGCAAGCTGTCGAACAACCCTTCACCGCCCTGACCGGCCCAGCGCTGGATATCGAACAACGGCGTGTGTTCGTACTCGCGCAATGCCAGGTTCTGCGATTGCAAGGCTTGCAGCCATGCGCCGAGCGCCAGTTCGGGACGGGCCGCCGCAATCACCGGCAAGGTGTTGATGAACAAGCCGACCTGTTGCTCGACACCCGGCAAATCGGCCGGACGCCCCGAAACGGTTGCGCCAAACGCCACGGCCGACTGACCGGTGTAGCGTTGCAACAGCAACACCCACGCGCCTTGCACCACGGTGTTGACCGTGACTTTCTGGCGTCGGGCGAACTCGCTCAGGTGGCGAGTCTGCTGACTGTCGAGCAATTGCGTGTGGCGGGCATGGCCACTCGCAGCAGTCGCCGCACCGTCAGCCCAGACGCGTGCGAGCAAGGTTGGCTCATCGAGCAAACTCAGCTGAGTTTTCCAGAAGGCTTCCCCGGCCTGCGCATCCTGGCGTTGCAGCCAGCCGATGTAATCGCGATAGCTACCGACGCGGTTCGGCACAGCCTGACCGCTATAGCGTTGCAGCACTTCGCCGAGCAACTGCGAATTGCTCCAGCCGTCCATCAGGATGTGATGGCTGGTGTAGATCAGTTCATGACAATCGTCGGCCGTGCGCACCAGCACCAGACGCAGCAGTGGCGCCGCGCTCAATTCAAAGCCGTGAGCGCGCTCGGCGCTGGCCAGATCCTCCAGCGCTTGTGCCTGCCCGGTTTGACCGCGCCAGTCCTGCACACTGAACGGCAGCAGTGCCTGACGTTGTACCACTTGCACCGGTTGCGCCTGCTCGCTGGTCCAGATGAAACCACTGCGCAGCACTTCATGGGCCTGCACGGTGGCTTGCCAGGCGTCACGGAAACGCTCGACATCGAGGCCGTAAACACTGACGCGCATCTGGTTGATGTAATCGCCACTGCCTTCGGCGAACAGGCTGTGGAACAACATGCCCTGCTGCATCGGCGACAGCGGATAGATGTCTTCGATGTCACGGGCGACCCGCCCCAGACCGTCCAGTTGCGTCTGCTGCAGCGGCGCCAGCGGGAAGTCCGATGGCGTGAAGCCGCCGTGCTCGGTGCTGACACAATGCGCGATCAGCACGCTCAATTCAGTGGCGTAATCATCGGCCAGACGCTGGACGGTGGCCTCGTCGAACATCTCGCGACTGAAGCTCCAGTCCAGGCTCAACTCGCCGCCATACACCTGACCATTCAGCGACAACCAGTTGCTCAGCGGCGCAGTAGCGCTTTGCTCGGCGCCGGCCTTCTCAGCGCTCGGGACAAACAGCGCGCGCTCATCAAACTGGCTGTCGAATTGGCCCAGGTAGTTGAAGGTAATGCGTGGCATCGCCACTTCGGCCAGTGTCGCCTGCGCCCGGGCGTCGCCCAAGTGACGCAAGGCACCGAAACCGAGGCCTTTGTGCGGAACGCCGCGCAGTTGCTCCTTGATCGCCTTGATCGACTCGTCGAGGCGGTCTTGCGGGGTCAAGCGCAACGGGAACAGGCTGGTGAACCAGCCGACAGTGCGGGTCAGGTCGATGTCATCGAACAACTCTTCACGGCCGTGGCCTTCGAGCTGGATCGAGGTCGCCGGCTGCCCGGTCCAACGGCAGACCACCCGCGCCAGTGCGGTCAGCAGCAGGTCGTTGACCTGAGTGCGATACGCGCTCGGCGCGTCTTGCAGCAATTGCCGGGTCAGGTCCGCATCGAGGCGGCTTTGCACCACCACGGCATGACGGTTTTCGAGGCTGCCTGCCGGGTTGTCACACGGCAGTTCCGCCAATGCACCTTGCGCCTGCCAGTAACCGAGTTCGGCCTGCAACGGCGCGGTCACGGCGTACTGCTGCATGCGCTCGGCGAACGCCTTGAAGGCGCTGGTCTTGAGCGGCAGTTGCACGGTTTTACCGGCCAGATGCTGGCCGTAAGCGGTCTGCAAATCTTCCAGCAGGATGCGCCACGACACACCGTCGACCGCCAAGTGGTGAATCACCAACAGCAGACGCTGGGAACCGTCGGCCATCCGCGCCAGCACTGCGCGCAGCAATGGGCCGCGTTCAATGTCCAGCGAGCGCTGAGCTTTTTCGCCGAGGGCTTCGAGCGCCGCCGCGTCGGCGACATCCGCCTGCCACAGCAGACTTTCCTGCCAATCCGACGGCAGGTGCAGTGCGTCCCAACCGTGCACCGCCTGTTCGAAACTCAGACGCAAGGCATCGTGATGCTCAAGCAACGCCAGCAACGCCTGCTCCAGTGCCTGAGCATTCAGCGCTTGCGCCGGACGCAGCAACAACGACTGGTTCCAGTGCGAACGCTCGTCAATCGGCTGGGCAAAGAAATCATGCTGGATCGGCAACAACGGCGTCGCGCCACGAACCGGCCCTTGATCGATGAGCGCCACGGCCTCGGTCTGCCGTGCCACTCGCGCCAGACCTTGTACGGTCTGGTGCTGGAACAGTTCTTTGGCGCTGAAATGAATCCCTGCTGCGCGCGCACGACTGACCACTTGAATCGACACGATCGAGTCGCCGCCGAGTTCGAAGAAATTGTCGCTGATCCCCACTTGCGCGAGCTTGAGCACGTCTTGCCAGATCGCCACCAGCGCCTGCTCCAACGCATTGCGCGGTGCCTGATAAGTGGCTTGCGCGGTGCTGAAATCCGGCTCCGGCAAGGCTTTGCGGTCGAGCTTGCCGTTCGGCGTCAGCGGCAGCTGTTCAAGGAACATCAACTGCGCCGGCAACATGTACTCGGGCAGGATTTCCTTGAGCCAGCCACGCAACACTTCATCCAGCGACAGCGCCCGCGCATCGACAGTGCTCACCACATAACCGACCAGTTGCGTGCCGTTGTTGCCCTCGCGAGCAACCACCACAGCCTCGTGAACATCAGTGTGGGCGAGCAGGCGTTTTTCGATTTCGCCGAGTTCGATACGGAAACCACGCACCTTGATCTGGTGGTCGACGCGGCCAAGGTATTCGATTTGCCCGTCCGCCTGATAACGCACCAGATCCCCGGTGCGATACATGCGCTCGCCAGTGGTGCTGAACGGGTTCGGCACATAGCGTTCGGCAGTCAGGTCCGGGCGCAGCAAGTAACCCCGGGAAAGACCCGCGCCGGCCAGATACAACTCGCCGACGACACCCAACGGCACCGGTTGCAGGCGCGCATCAAGGACAAAACTGTCGGTGCCGGCCAGCGGCCGACCGATGCTCGGCTGGCCCCCCGCTTCACGTCGCACATACGTCGAGTAGGTGGTGTCTTCCGACGGGCCATACAGATCGTAGACATGTTGCAGCGTCGGCTGGCGGTACAAGGCATCGACCAGCGGCTGCTTGAGCGGCTCGCCCGCGAGGTTGATGATGCGCACGCTCGGCGGGATCTGCCCGGCCTGATGCAGTGCGGCAATTGCCGACGGCACGGTGTTGATCAGGCTGACGCGATCACGCGCCGGCAAGTCCGGCAGTTCCAGCGCATTTTGTGCAAGGACGAAGAAACCGCCACCGGCGAGAGTGACAAACAGTTCCCACACCGACAGGTCGAAGCAGATCGAGGTCGAAGCCAGCACCCCTTGCAGATCCGCCTGGCTGTAGACGCCGTGCGCCCACTGGATCAGCGCCGCCGCGTTGCGATGCGTGATCGCCACGCCTTTCGGCTTGCCGGTGGAACCGGAGGTGTAGATCACGTAGGCGAGGTTATCCGCGCCGCTGAGCGCCGGCAGATTGTCGACTGGCGGCACATCATCCGCCTCCGTCGCGACGGCCAACACGCGCAGGCTCGGCGCCGCGAGCGAAGCCAACTGCTCGTCGGCACCGACCAGCAACAGCACCGCACGGCTGTCTTCGAGCATGTAGCTCAGGCGCTCGGCCGGGTAACTCGGATCAAGCGGCACATAGGTGCCGCCAGCCTTGAGCACCGCCAGCAGCGCAACAATCATCTCTACCGAACGCGGCAGGGCCACGCCCACCCGCACTTCGGCACCGACGCCGTGCTCGCGCAGTTGCACGGCCAGGCGATTGGCGCGGTTGTTCAACTGCTCATAAGTCAGCTGCTGTTCGCCGCAGATCATCGCCAGCGCGTGCGGGGTCGCCGCGACTTGCGCCTCGACCAGCGCCTGCAAGGTGAAATCGGTCGACTGCGGCAATTCCAGACTGTTCCAGTCGGCCATGATCAGTTGCTGTTCGGCCTGATCAAGCAACGGCAAATCGCCGATGGATCGCGACGCCTCGCGGCTTACCGCGCGCAGCACATTGAGCCAATGCCGCGCCAGTTGTTCGATGGTCTCGCGCTTGAACAGGTCCGTGGCGTAGGTCAGCGATGCCGACAAGCCGCCCTGCACTTCTGCGGTGTCCAGCGTCAGGTCGAACTGTGCAGCGGCGCTGTCCCAGGCAATCCCTTCAATCTGCAAATCGGCCAGCCCGACCGGCTGACGTTCAAGGTTCTGGTGATTGAACAGCACCTGGAACAACGGGCTGTGACTCAGGCTGCGTTGCGGCTGCAACGCGTCCACCAGTTGCTCGAACGGCAGGTCCTGATACGCCTGGGCATCCAGCACCGACTGCCGAACCTGTTGCAGCAGTTGATTGAAACCGTGCTCGGGATCGATCTCGGCGCGCAGCACTTGAGTGTTGACGAAGAAGCCGATCAGGCCCTCGGTCTCCAGACGATTGCGGTTGGCCACCGGCACGCCGACACGGATGTCGCGTTGGCCGCTGTAGCGTTGCAACAAGGTCTGGAACGAAGCCAGCAAGAGCATGAACAGCGTCACGCCCTCGCGCTGCGCCAGAGCATTGAGTTCTTGCGCCAGATCGGCCGGCAGATCGAAGTCGAAACGTGCGCCACGGAAGCTCTGTTGTGCCGGACGCGGGAAATCGAATGGCAACTCCAGCACCGGTTGCTCGCCGCCCAGACGCTCACGCCAGTAGGCCAGTTGCCGGGCGCTTTCGCCGTCGTCCATCCATTGACGCTGCCACACCGCATAGTCGGCGTACTGCAAGGCCAACGGTGGCAACGGCACTTCGCGCGCCTCGTTGAAACCGGCGTACAGGCGCACCAGTTCATCGACCATGACCTGCATCGACCAGCCATCGGAAATGATGTGATGGGCGGTAATGACCAAGACGTGATGTTCGCTGGACAACTCCAGCAACAGCACCCGCAGCAACGGCCCCTGGAGCAGATCGAACGGTCGCTGGATTTCATCCTCGACCCGCGCCTTCAGCGCAGCTGCGTTGCCCTGCGCATCGAAACTTGCCTGCTCGATCAGCAGCCGCTCGGCCGGGCGGATCACCTGCAGGGTTTGCGTCGGTTGCTCGACGAACACTGTGCGCAGCGATTCGTGGCGCGCCACCAGCGCCTGGAAAGCCTGATCCAGCGCGGCGACATTCAACTGCCCGCGCAGGTGCAGCGCGGTCGGCACGTGATACGCCGCGCTGTCCGGCTCCAGTTGCCAGAGGAACCATTGACGTTCCTGAGCAAACGACAACGCCATCGGCTGACCACGCTCCAGCGCGACCATCGGCAGCACGTGACTGGTTTGCAGCGCCGCGCAGGCCTCGGCAAAACCAACGAGGTTCGGCTGTTCGAACAACACGCGCAACGGCACGTCGAGTTCGAGTTCATGGCGCACCCGCGAAATCACCTGGGTGGCCAGCAACGAATGACCGCCGCGCTCGAAGAAATGATCGGCCAGGCCAATCGGCGCGACTTGCAGCACCGCTTCCCAGATCGCCGCCAACTGTTGTTGCAGCGCCGTTTGCGGCGCCACGTAAGCGTATTGGCTTTTATTCAGATCGACCTTCGGCAACGCCTTGCGATCAAGCTTGCCGTTGTTGTTCAGCGGCAGCGCGGCCAGCAACAGCAGATGCGCGGGCACCATGTATTCCGGCAAGGATTGACGCAGCACTGTTTTCAGCTGGTCGAGCCACGCCGCCTGGGCCTCCGGTTCCTCCGTCAGCAGCGCAGCGTCGGTCGCGACTGCATACGCCACCAGTTGCGCGCCGCTTGGGCCGTCCTGAGCGATCACGGCAGCTTCGCGCACCTGATCAAGGGCTTGCAGACAGGCTTCGATTTCACCCATCTCGATACGGAAACCGCGAATCTTCACCTGATGGTCGATACGTCCGACGTACTCCAGCGCACCAGCCGCGTTGTAACGCGCCAGGTCGCCACTGCGATACAGGCGCGCACCCGGCTCGCTGGCGAACGGATCGGGCAGGAAACGCTCGGCGGTCAGCGCCGGGCGATCGAAATAACTCTGCGCCAGACACGCCTGCGCGCCGATGCACAACTCGCCGACGCCGCCGGCCGGGAGCAACTCGCCCGCCGCGTCCAGCACGTACAACGCACGGCCCGCCGTGGCCTGGCCAATCGGTATGCCGAAGGTGTCGTTGGCATCTTCCAGACGGCATTCATGCACGCTGGACACCACCGTTGCCTCGGTCGGACCGTAGGTGTTGATCAGACGCACATGGCTCAGACCTGCTTCGTGCCAGAGGCGCAGGCCTTCGACAGACATCGCCTCGCCACCGACGTGCACCTGACGCAACTGGCCAAGCCCGGCGACGGTGCCGTTGGCGCATTCACGCGCCAGCAAATACCAATACGCCGCCGGCAAGTCGGCGAGGGTCACCTTGTGCGCAACGATTTCCGCGGCCAGTTGGCCGACGTCCCACGGATCGTCGCCACGCATGACCAGCGCTGCGCCGACACACAGCGGCGGATAGCACTGCTCGACGAAGCCATCAAAGCTGAAGGTCGCGAATTGCAGCACGCGGTCTTCGGCAGTCAGTACCGAATATTGCGCAGCGGTCTGGCAGAACTCCCGCAGCGCGCCATGATCGATGGCCACACCTTTTGGCTGGCCGGTCGAACCGGAGGTGTAGATGACGTACGCAAGGTCCGCCGCCACGGCATGATTCTGCGGATCAGTGTCGGCATAACCTGCCAGCTCACTGTGCAGGTCGCCAAGGCTCAGACGTGTCAGCGCGGCCGGCAACGTCAGGTCTTGCAGCAGGTCGGACTCGCACAACAACAGATCGAGGCGACTGTCGTCGATCATGTAGGCCAGGCGTTCAGCCGGATATTTCGGATCGAGCGGCACGTACGCCGCGCCACTTTTCAGCACTGCCAGCAGGCTGACGATCAGTTGCGGCCCGCGACGCATCGCCAGACCGATGCGTTGACCCGGCGC
This sequence comes from Pseudomonas sp. NPDC087598, assembly GCF_044743525.1. Taxonomy (NCBI): domain Bacteria; kingdom Pseudomonadati; phylum Pseudomonadota; class Gammaproteobacteria; order Pseudomonadales; family Pseudomonadaceae; genus Pseudomonas; species Pseudomonas sp. NPDC087598. The sequence goes on from NZ_JBIUWQ010000030.1 coordinate 58,209, forward strand.
CACACCAAGCTCCAGCAAACGGTGGGCCAGACGGTTGGCTTGCGCGTTCAATTCGCCGTAGCTGAGTTGTTGCTCGCCGACTTGCAGCGCCAGCGCCTGCGGTGTGGCGGCAGCCTGGGCGGCGAAGCGTTGATGTACCAGTGCTGCGCTGCGCAGATGCAGGGCGACCGGTTGACTGGCAGCCAACGCCTGCGCACGACCAGCGTCATCCAGCAGTTGCAGGGCGCCGAGACGGATGTCCGGTGTCGCAACCATTTGCGCCAGCAGGTGTTGCAGGTTGGCACTCAACTGCGCGACTTGCGCAGCGCTGAAGCGTGCGGCGTCGTAGCTGAACTCCAGGCTCAGGCCGGCGGCCAGTTCAATGCCCAGCGTCAGTGGATAGTTGGTCCGTTCGTGGTTGTGCATTTCGCCGAAGGACAACCCGGCCGGCGCGCCGCGCTTGAGCGCTTCGGCGACCGGGAAGTTTTCGAACACCAGCAGGCTGTCGAACAACGCCGTGCCTTGTTGGCCGGCCCAGCCCTGAATGTCGTAGAGCGGCACATGCTCGAACTCACGCATGCTCAGGTTCAACGCTTGCAATTCGCCGAGCCACTGGCCCAACGGTTGATCCGGCGCAGCCGCGCAGACCATCGGCAAGGTGTTGATGAACAGACCCAGTTGTTGCTCGATGCCCGGCAATGCCGCCGAGCGACCGGCGACCGTGGCGCCGAACGCCACGCAATCCTGGCCGGTGTAGCGTTGCAGCAACAGCCCCCACGCCGCTTGCATCACGGTGTTCAGGGTGACTTTGTGCTGGCGGGCAAAATCCGCCAGACGCCGGGTCGCGGCCTCATCGACAGCCACGATCAACTCATCGCTGCCCTGCCCTGCAACCGGTGGGCGCAACGCTTCGGCGAGCAGAGTCGGCGTGTGCAATGGCGCCAGCGCCGCAGTCCAGAACTGCTCGCCGGCACTGGCCGATTGCTGCTGCAACCAGCCAAGGTAATCACGATATTGCCCCAGCGGTTTGCCCGGCGCTTGCCCGGCGTAATGCTGGATCACTTCGGCGAGCAACTGCGCGTTACTCCAGCCGTCCATGAGGATGTGGTGACTGGTGTAAATCAGGTGCCAGGCATCCGCGCCAGTGCGCACCAGTTGCAGACGGAACAGCGGCGCCGCGCTCAACTCGAAACCACGCTCACGCTCGGCATCGGCCAAGGCATCGAGATCGGCATCGCTCTGCTCGACCACCTGCAATTGCAACTCGACCTGACGATGAATCGCCTGATGCGCGCTGTGCAGCCCCAGCCAGTGGAAACTGCTGCGCAGGATGTCGTGACGCGCCAGTGCCGCTTGCCAGGCTGCGGTGAAGCGCGCGAGGTCGAGGCCGTTGATGTCCAGGCGCAACTGATTGATGTAGGCGCCGACTTGTGGCTCGTACAGGGTGTGGAACAACATGCCCTGCTGCATCGGTGACAGCGGATACAGATCTTCCACGGCCGACAGTGTCAGCGGCAGCTCGTCGAGTTGCTGCTGGGTGACGCTGGCCAACGGAAAATCGGATGGCGTCGCCTGCCCGGCCGGGGTCTGGCAGCAATGAGCGATCAGTGTCTTCAGTTCATCGACGTAGGCCGTGGCCAATTGCTCAATCGTCGCAGCGTCGAACATCTGCTCGCTGAAACCCCATTGCAGTGCGAGTTCGCCGCCATACACCTGGCCTTCGACCGTCAGCCAGTTGGCCAGCGGCGCATGTTCATCCTGCGCTGTGCCACTGCGCTCGCGGGCCGGTTCCCACAGCGCAGCCTCGTCGAACTGACGATCGAACTGGCCGAGGTAGTTGAAGGTGATGCGCGGCGGCGTCAGCGCGGCGAGTGATTGCTGCACCGCAGGCTCACCGAGGTAACGCAGCAAGCCATAACCGAGACCTTTGCCCGGTACCGCACGCAGTTGCTCCTTGATCGATTTGATCGACGCCGACACGCTGCCGAGCGGTTGCAGGCTGACCGGGAACAGGCTGGTGAACCAGCCCACGGTGCGGGTCAGATCGAGATCATCGAACAGGTCTTCGCGACCATGCCCTTCCAGCTGAATCAGGGTCGACGGCTGCCCGCTCCAGCGGCAGATCACCCGCGCCAATGCGGTCAGCAGCAGGTCGTTGACCTGTGTGCGATAAGCCGCCGGCGCAGTTTGCAGCAGTTGTCGGGTGAGGTCGCTGTCAAGACGCACTTCGATTTTTTGCCCGAAGCGGTTTTCCAGACTGCCGTCGGCACGGTCACATGGCAGCTCGGCCACAGCCGCTTGTTGCTGCCAGTACGGCAATTCCGCGCTCAGTTGCGGCGCGTAGTCATGCAGATGCTCGGCCCACGCCTGATAGGCGCTGGTTCGCGCCGGCAGCACCACGCCACCGCCTCTTTCCAGTTGCGTGTAGGCCTGCTGCAAATCTTCCAGCAGCACGCGCCACGAAACACCGTCAACCGCGAGGTGATGGATCACCAGCAACAAGCGTTGCGTGTTGTCGGCCATCTGCACCAGCAGTGGCCGCAGCAATGGACCGGCGTGCAGATCGAGGCTGCGTTGCGCTTCATCGCACAACGCAGCGAGGGTTTCGTCGCTGTCTGCCTGACGCTGCCACAAGCCTGATTCGCTGACGACATCGGCATAGGCCTGTTGCCAGCCCTGCGCGCTCTCGGTGAAACGCAAACGCAAGGCATCGTGCTGGTTGAGCAGTTGAGTCAGCGCACGCTCCAGCCAATCGGCTTGCAGGGTTTGTCGTGGCGTCAACAACAACGACTGGTTCCAGTGCCCGCGCACCGCCATCGTTTGCTCGAAGAAGTAATGCTGCACCGGGGTCAGCAACACCGCGCCAGTGGCTGGCGTCTGATCCTGAGTGGTTTGCTGATCGAACGTGGCAACCAGCGCCAGACTGCGCACGGTCTGGTACTGGAACAGGTCACGCGGGCTGAGACGAATCCCCGCCTGCCGGGCGCGGCTGACCACTTGAATCGAGATGATCGAGTCACCGCCCAGCTCGAAGAAGTTGTCTTCAAGACCAATGCGCTCAGCGCCCAAGACCTGTTGCCAGATCGTTGCCAGGGCTTTTTGCATGTCGTCCTGCGGCTCGACAAATGCTTGCTGAACAGCCGCTTCCGGCTCGGGCAAGGCGCGACGATCGAGCTTGCCGTTGGCGGTCACCGGCAGTTTGGCCAGCGGCATGAAATAGGTCGGCACCATGAATTCCGGCAGGCTGCCGAGCAGCCACGCCTTCAGGGTTTGCTGCCATTGCGCGTCCGGCTCGGCGCCTTCCAGCACCAGATACGCAACCAGATGCTTGCCGCCCTGCACCAGCACCACGGCTTCGCGCACCGACGGATGTTGCATCAGGCGGGTTTCGATTTCGCCCAGCTCGATGCGCAAGCCGCGCAGTTTGACCTGATGATCGAGGCGGCCGAGGTATTCGATCACGCCATCGGCGCGTTGACGCACGCGGTCACCGGTGCGGTACAACCGCGCGCCGTCATGGAACGGGCACGGCACAAAACGCTCGGCGGTCAGCGCCGGACGACGATGGTAACTGCGGGCGAGACCGGCACCACCAAGGTACAACTCACCGGCCACACCGGCCGGTACCGGACGCAATTGCGCATCCAGCACATGGGTGCGCAGGTTGGCGATCGGTTCGCCGATCGGCACGCTGTCCGCGCCCTCATCGACGCAGGTCCAGTGAGTCACGTCGATCGCGGCTTCGGTCGGGCCGTAAAGGTTGTACAACTGTGCCTGTGGCAGCTTGGCGAACACTTGCAACTGTGCGTCCAGCGGCAGCGCTTCACCGCTGCAAACGATGCGTTTGAGACTGCTACAGGCCTCGACACCCGGCTCGTGAATGAATGCCTGAAGCATCGACGGGACAAAGTGCAGCGTGCTGATTTGATGACGACCGATGGTCTCGATCAGCCGCGCCGGTTCACGATGCTCACCCGGTGCAGCGACCACCAGACGTGCGCCGCTCATCAATGGCCAGAAGAATTCCCAAACCGATACGTCGAAGCTGAACGGGGTCTTTTGCAGCACTGCATCGCTTTGATCCAGCGCATAGGCCTGCTGCATCCAGCACAAACGGTTGACCAGCGCTGCGTGACTGTTGCCGGCCCCCTTGGGTTTACCGGTGGAGCCTGAGGTGTAAATCACATAGGCCAGGTTCAGACTGTGCATCGGCACCTGCGGACGCGCGTCGCTGTAGCGCTCCAGCCAGTCGCCGTTCTGGTCGAGTGTGATCACCGTCACACCCTCGGTCGGCAAGCGTTGCAGCAGACTGCTCTGGGTCAACAGCAACGCAATCGCGCTGTCCTCGATCATGTAAGCCAGGCGTTCCTGCGGGTACTCAGGGTCCAGCGGCACGTAAGCGCCACCGGCCTTGTGGATCGCCAACAGGCCGACGACCATTTCAATCGAACGCTCAACCGCGATACCGACCAGCACATCCGGACCGACGCCCTGCTCGCGCAGCAGGTTGGCCAACTGGTTGGCGCGGGCATCCAGTTGCGCGTAACTCAATTCGGTATTGCCGAACACCAGCGCCGTGGCGTCCGGGGTGCGATCGGCCTGAGCCTCGATCAGTTGATGCATGCACTGTTCGGTCGGATAGTGTTGCGCGGTGTGGTTCCAGTCATGAACCAGCACTTGCAGCTCGTCGGCGTCGAGCAGCGGCATCTCGCCGATGCGCTGTTCGGCATCGCCGACCATCGCTTGCAACAACCGCGTCCAGTGCCGCGCCATCCGCTCGATGGTCGATGCGTCGAACAGATCACTGGCGTAAGTCAGCGCCGCGCGCAGCTTGCCGCCCTGCTCGTAGGTGTCCAGGGTCAGGTCGAATTGCGTGGTGCGGCTCTGCCAGTCGAGCGAACTCAGTTGCAGGCCCGAAGCGGTGGTCAGCGTGGACAGATCGGCGACTTGCGGCTGATGGTTGTACATCACCTGGAACAGCGGCGTGTGACTGAGGCTGCGCTCAAGTTTCAGCGCTTCTACCAGCCGCTCGAATGGCAGATCCTGATGCGCCTGAGCGCCCAGCGCGGTGTCCTTGATGTTACGCAGCAAATCGGCGACGCGGGTCTGCCCGTCCAGCTCGGTGCGCAGGACCTGGGTGTTGACGAAGAACCCGATCAGGCCTTCGACTTCGGCACGGTTACGGTTGGCAATCGGCACGCCGACGCGAATATCGTTCTGCCCGGTATAGCGGTGCAGCAGCACATTGAAGGCGCCCAGCAACAGCATGAACAACGTGATGTTGTGTTTGCGTGCCGTGCTGCGCAGCTGTTCCGCCAGCTCGCTGTCAACGGCGAATTCATGCCGGGTGCCGCGATAGCTGGGCATCGCCGGGCGCGAATGATCGATCGGCAGTTCCAGCACCGGATGCTCGTCACCCAGGCGCGCCTGCCAATACTCCAGCTGGCGCGCCTGCTCGCCCGCTTCCAGCCAGCGCCGCTGCCACAACGCGTAGTCGCTGTACTGGATCGGCAACGCCGGCAATTGTGGTTCGACGCCAGCATCATGCGCGTCATAGCAACGGGTGAATTCGTCGATCAGGACGTTCATCGACCAGCCATCGGAGACGATGTGGTGCAGGGTCAGCAGCAGCACGTGCTCCTGCTCGGCAAGGCGCAGCAACTTGACCCGCAGCAACGGACCTGCGGCCAGATCGAACGGCAGCAACGATTGCGCCTCGACTTCGCGCAGCACCGCTTGCTCGCGCGCCTCTTGCGGCAAGTTGCTCAGATCGACCTGCTCGACCTGCAACGGCGCACTGCCCGGCACCTGCTGCAAACGGTCATCGGCCTGACGCTCGAACACCGTGCGCAGGGTTTCATGACGCGCCACCAGACTGGCGAACGCCTGCTCGACCGCCGCAGTGTTCAAACGCCCCTTGAGTCGCACGGCACCGGGCAGGTTGTAGGCGCCACTGTGCTGATCCAACTGCCAGAGAAACCACATGCGCTGCTGGGCGTAGGACAACGCTTGACGATCTTCGGCCTCGACACCGGCAGGAATCGGAAACTGTGCGAAATCCACACCTTCCTTATTCAGCGCGGCCAGGAACATCTGGCGCTTTTCCAAGGGCAACCCGATAAACCGGCGAGCGAGTTTCAAGGAGTCTTCAGCATTCATTTCTTAGCATCCGGATCAGTAGGCAGGAAGCACAAAGGCACGTCGTCCCTATAAAACGAATCCAGACCGGAAAAATTAGCGAATGAGAACAACTGTCAGGCGGGAGGTAGAGCGCAGGCTGCGGACCCTGAAAATCACTGTGGGAGCGAGCCTGCTCGCGAAGAGCGGTGGTTCAGGCAACATGGATGTTGACTGATACGCCGTCTTCGCGAGCAGGCTCGCTCCCACAGGGTTTCGGGTGATGCTCCAGATCGAGTTAAACGGCTGCCATCGCGCCGTGCCGACGATGATGAACGTCGAGATGTTCCTTGATCAGGCGCAACACCTTGGGCTCGTGCTCATGGATAAAAAAGTGCCCACCGGCAAACATGTCCACGGAGAAACTGCCGCTGGTTTCGCGACTCCAGCCGATCAACTGCTCGGTGGTCGCTCGGTCGGTCGTGCCGCCGAGTACGTGCACCGGGCAATCAAGCAGTGGCCGCTCGACCGGGCGATGACTGCCACACAACAGGAAGTCGGCGCGCAGGATCGGCAAGGTCAGGCTCATCAATTCTTCGTTTTCCAGCGCCTCGGTACTGGTGCCCTGCAGGGAGCGCAATTGCTCCAGCAACTCGGCATTGGTCTTGGGCCGCGCCAGATCACGATCGTATTCGTCGCGCAGGCTTGGCGCCGCGGTGCCCGAGGCAAACAGCGCCACCGGCGGCGGGCAACCCAAGGCACGCAAAGCGTGCGCCAGCTCACTGGCGAGCAATGCGCCAAGGCTGTGACCGAACAAGGCATAAGGCGCCTTCAGCGAACCGCGCAATTCGCGGGCCAGTTGCTGCACCAGCGCCGGCATGTCGGTCTGCAAGTCTTCATCGAAACGCATGCCGCGTCCCGGCAATTCCACGGGCTGCAATTTCAGCCATTCGGGCAGTTTGCGCCGCCAGCGGCTGTACACCATGGCGCTGGCCCCCGAATACGGCAGGCACAGCAGTGTCAACTGAGTCACCGCGCTCACCTCTAAAAAGTCATGTTGCTAAAAGAACGCACGAGCGCGGCTGAAAGTTAACCGGGCCGGTAAATTTCCCCGCAGACGGCACGTCTCCTGTTCACGCCAAAACCAACAAGAGGCATCGCCGTGGACCTGCAGACGATTCTGAGCTCACTGTTCGCCAACGCCAGCGCAGTCGGGATTGAAGGGGTCTTTCAATTCGTCTTTGCTCCGCACCTGGCCTACTGGTCGGAAATCCGCAACGGTAGTCGCACCGAGGCCGGGCGCCATGCCAGCCCGGACGTGACCATCGAAGTGGCGGAAAAAGACTTCATGGGCATCATGGCCGGCAGCGCCAACGTCGAGGAACTGTTCGCCAGCGGTCGTCTGAAAATCGGCGGCAACATGGGACTGGCGACGATGCTGCCGCAGATCATCGACCATGCGCGCAGCGGTGGCACCACGGTGGAAAAGGTCGACATGAACAAGCGCTACCCGACGCCACCACGGGTCAGCGAACGACTGACCGCGCGCCTGCCGGTGCAGACTGTTGTCGAACGCATCCCGCGCAGCGAACTGTCGATCGAGGAATTCAAGCGCCGCTACCTGCCCAACGGCGTTCCCGTGGTGATCCGCGACGCCTTGCAGGACTGGCCACTGTTCAAGCTCAGTCGCGAAGAATCGCTGGTGCATTTCGCCGAACTGCAAGGCATCACCCGCCACGGCGACTATGTGAAGAAGACCTTCTCCACCGAGCGTGATTTTCGTTCTACTTCGATGGCCGATTTCATTGCTTCGCTGGACAGCCCGGCGGTGAAAGGCGCGGACGGCGAACCGCCGGCCTATATGGGCAACAACATTTTGCCGGCGCAACTGCTGGAGCAGATCAAGTACCCGCCCTACTTCGATGCCTCGTTGTTCATCCCGCCACGAATCTGGATCGGCCCCAAGGGCACCTTGACCCCGCTGCACCGCGACGACACCGACAACCTGTTCGCACAGGTCTGGGGCCAAAAGAAATTCACCCTCGCCGCGCCACACCATCGCCCCGCGTTGGGCACCTGGTCGACGGCGCCACAGGGTGGCCTGGACGGCTGCGACTTCAACCCGGACGCCCCGGATTATCAACGTTTCCCGGCAGCACGGGACGTGACGTTCATGCGTGTAACGCTGGAGGCTGGGGATTTGCTGTTTTTGCCGGAGGGCTGGTTCCATCAGGTGGAATCGGTATCGACGTCGTTGTCGGTGAATTTCTGGGTGAATTCCGGCCGGGGTTGGTAGCCCTGCCTTCTGCCTCATGCCCCTCCTGGGGCGAGGGAGCTTGCTCCCGCTCGGCGGCGCAGCCGTCGTAAATCCAGTTAATTCGATACTTCTGGATGAATTGGGACTCAGATTTAGGGGCTGCTTCGCAGCCCAGCGGGAGCAAGCTCCCTCGCCACAAAGGCATTCATGGCCGAACGTTATTTCAGGTGGCGGAAGCTTTGCACCGCAGAGATGAGCACCACCGCCCCCGCCGCAATCGCCAGCCAGAATCCACTGCGCGCGCCAAACGCATCCACCAGCGCCCCGGAACCGGCGGCGCCCACCGCCACACCGATACTCAATCCGGTCACCAGCCAGGTCAGCCCTTCGGTGAGTTTGGCCGGCGGCACGATGCGCTCGATCAACGCCATCGCCACAATCAGCGTCGGCGAGAAGAACAGCCCGGCGATAAACACCGCCACCGACAAACCGAAAATATTGCTCGCCCACAACAGCGGCAACGTCGTCACCGCCGTTGCGATCCCGCCGTAGAGAAACAGGCGTGGCAGCGGCAGTTTCGAGCGCATCGCGCCGAACGCGATCCCTGCCAGACAGGAGCCGATCGCGTACACCGACAAGACAATACTGGCTGCCGCCGGCTGCCCCTGCTGCTGAGCGAACGCGACACTGACCACATCGATCACGCCGACGATGATGCCCATGGCGATCATCAACAGCAGCAGCCATCGAACGTCCGTCGAGCGGATGATCGAGCCCTGATGATGGGCTTCGTGCGGGTGCACCGCAGGTTCCGTGCTGCGCTGGGCCACGAACGCCGTCACCCCGATCGCCAGCGCCAACAATGCTGCCAACGGTCCGGCTTCGGGGAACACCGCCACGCACAGTCCGACGGACAACGGCGGACCGACGATAAAGCACACTTCATCGAGCACCGACTCCAGCGCATACGCCGTCTGTAATTGCGGTTGACCGCGATAGATTTCCGTCCAGCGCGCCCGCACCATCGCCGACATGCTCGGCATGCAACCCGCCAGCGCGGCGAAGATGAACAGCGTCCAGGTCGGCGCCTGCAATCGCGTGCACAGCAGCAACATCAGCAGCGCCCCGCCACCGATCAATGCCGAGATCGGCAGCACTTTGCCTTGGCCAAAGCGATCGACCAGCCGCGAAACCTGCGGTGCGCAAAACGCCGTGGCCAGGGCAAACGTCGCCGCCACCGCACCGGCCAGTGCATACCCGCCCTTCAACTGCGAAAGCATGGTGATCACGCCGATGCCGGTCATCGAAATCGGCATGCGCGCGATCATCCCGGCCAGCACAAAATTACGTGCGCCAGGGGCGTTGAACAATTCGCGGTAGGGGTTTGCCATGGTCACAGCCTCGTCAAGGGCGGCCAAGTTGCCATAGCGATGAGGGACGTGGAAGCGGGGAATTGTTGGTGGAATGTGAAGGCCTTGTAGATCAAAAGAATTCCCATGTAGGAGCTGCGGCACGCTGCGATCTTTTGATCTTGAAGCTGAACTCTCACGCCAGACCATCGGTCAGCTAAATAAGCCCTCAACCCAGGCGCCTCCCCTATGCATATTTCCCTCGCCGGTCAGGTAGTTCTCGTCACCGGCGCCAGTTCCGGCATCGGCCATGCCTGCGCCAAAGCCCTGGCTGCTGCCGGTGCTGCCGTGGTCATCAACTACAATCGCCAGGCCGAACCCGCCGAAGCCCTCGCCCGACAAATCATCGCCGACGGTGGTCAGGCGCTGGCCATCGGTGCCGATGTTTCCAAGGAAGACGAGGTCGAACGGCTGTTCGCCAAAACCCTCGACGCCTTCGGCTCACTGGACATTCTGGTCGCTAACTCTGGTCTGCAAAAAGACGCGGCGGCTGTGGATATGTCGCTGGAGGACTGGAACACGGTGATTGGCGTCAACCTCACAGGCCAGTTCCTCTGCGCCCGTGCGGCGTTGCGCATCTTCAATCGGCAAGGCATTCGTGACGGCGTCTCCCGCGCCGCCGGCAAGATCATCCACATGAGTTCGGTGCATCAGCGCATTCCGTGGGCCGGGCACGTCAATTACGCGGCGTCCAAGGGCGGTGTCGATCAGTTGATGCAAACCCTGGCGCAGGAAGTCAGCCATCAGCGCATTCGCATCAACGGCATCGCGCCGGGGGCGATTCGCACGGCGATCAATAAAGAAGCCACCGAAGGCGCTGCCGGTGAAAAGCTGCTAGACCTGATTCCCTACGGGCGCATCGGCGACGCTGAAGACGTCGCCAACGCCGTGGTTTTTCTCGCCTCCGATGCTTCTGACTACATCGTCGGCACCACCCTGTTCATCGACGGCGGCATGAGCCTCTATCCGGAGTTTCGCGGCAATGGCTGAGCATCATCAAGAACGACAGAGCCCGATCGACGCCCATGGCATCATCGGCGACATGCGCAGTGCCGCACTGATCAACGACAAGGGCAGCGTGGATTTTTTCTGCTGGCCGGAGTTCGACAGTCCGTCGATTTTCTGTTCGCTGCTCGACACCCCCGACGCCGGAATTTTCCAGTTGGCACCGGACTTGCCCGATGCCCGCCGCGAGCAAATTTACCTGCCGGACACCAATGTCCTGCAAACCCGCTGGCTGAGTGAATTCGCCGTGGTGGAAATCACCGATCTGCTGCCCGTGGCCGACAACGAGGACGACCTGCCGCTGTTGATGCGCCGGGTGCGCGTGGTCAGCGGTGAGGCGACATTCCATATGCGCTGCGCGGTGCGTCATGACTATGCCCGCACCAAAACCCGCGCGCAGATGGACCAGCAAGCCGTGGTGTTCAGCGCCGAGGGTCAACCGTCGATGCGACTGACGTCAGACCAGACGCTGCACATCGACACCGACGCGGCCGTTGCATCCTTCACCATGAAGCAAGGTCAAACCGCCGAGTTCCTCCTCGGTGGCACCGACGATCCGCGTTTCCAAGATGACGCGGCGCAGCTGTGTATGGCCCGCACCCTGAAGTTCTGGCGCGACTGGATTGGCCAATCCAACTATCGCGGACGCTGGCGGGAAATGGTCAACCGCTCGGCCCTCGCGCTCAAGCTGCTGACCTCACGCAAGCACGGCGCAATCCTCGCCGCCGCGACCTTCGGCCTGCCGGAAACACCCGGCGGCGAACGCAACTGGGATTACCGCTACACCTGGATCCGCGACGCCTCGTTCACCGTTTACGCCTTCATGCGTCTGGGCTTCGTCGGCGAAGCCAACGCCTACATGACCTGGCTGCGCGGACGGGTCAGCGATTGCCATGGCCAGCCGATGAAACTCAACATCTTGTATGCCATCGACGGCCGCCAGGAATTACCGGAAACCGAACTTGCCCATCTGTCCGGGCATGGCGGCGCCAAACCGGTGCGCATCGGCAATGGCGCGTTTAATCAGATTCAACTGGATATCTTCGGCGAGTTGATGGACGCGGTGTATCTGGTCAACAAGTACGGCGACGCGATTTCCCACGAAGGCTGGAAACACGTGCGCGAAGTGGTCGATCAAGTGTGTGAGACATGGCAGACCACCGACGTAGGTATTTGGGAAATGCGCGGTGAGCAGCATCACTTCCTGCATTCACGGCTGATGTGCTGGGTGGCACTGGACCGGGCCATTCGTTTGGCCTCGAAACGCTCGTTACCGGCCCCGTTCGCCCAATGGGACCAAACCCGTCAGGCGATCTATGCCGATATCTTGGACAACTTCTGGAATGAAGAACGCGGGCATTTCGTCCAGTACAAGGGCGGCACGGCCCTTGACGGCTCGATGCTGCTGATGCCGCTGGTGCGTTTCGTCAGCGCCAAGGATCCGCGCTGGCTCTCGACTCTCGAAGCCATCGAGAAGACTTTGGTCCGCGACGGCATGGTTTACCGCTACCGCAACGATGACGCCAACATCGACGGTTTGACCGGCACCGAAGGCGCGTTTGCCGCGTGTTCGTTCTGGTACGTCGAATGCCTGGCCCGCGCCGGTCAGGTGGAAAAGGCTCATCTGGAGTTTGAACAGTTGCTGCGCTACGCCAATCCGCTGGGGCTGTACGCCGAAGAGTTCGACAGCCATGGCCGGCATCTGGGCAATACCCCGCAGGCGTTGACGCATCTGGCGTTGATCAGTGCGGCGAGTTTTCTTGATCGGCGGTTGAGTGGGGAGAAGAGTGAGTGGCAGCCGTAAAGCTCGCCACTGTCTGTAGGACATATTCCACAGGATTATGCTTTAGCAGGCCAAGTCCTACGCAGCAATCAGCAGAATAATACCCTCTGTGGCGAGGGAGCTTGCTCCCGCTGGGTCGCGAAGCGGCCCCAAACCCTGCGCCCCCATTCATCTTGAGGGACCGCATTGCCTGACTTTGCGACTGCTGCGCAGCCGGGCGGGAGCAAGCTCCCTCGCCACAGGTTGTATGCCTCGATGCCTACATTCACTCAACGATTCCCACACATCCCCTCCCCTGCAACTTGCACTTACACCCGGAAATACCTTGTTGCCAGCTGTTACATCCCCCCCTACCATCCACCGCAACGGGCACAGCGGAGCTGTCCAATAAAACCCGAATTCAAGGAACCAGAATGACCCAGCACGTCCAGCGCACCATCGACACGCCCCTTCGCAGCGGCCTGACCCGCACCCAGCTCTGGGAAGCCGCCGACAAAGGCCTGATCAAATGCTGGGAAATCGGCCGCCAGCGCGCCGCACGCTTCCCCGACCTCGCCTCGAAATGCCTCGCTGGAGAATTACCGGTGCTCGGCTGGAAGGGCGGCGTCAGTCGCAGCCTGAAGAAAAACGAAAAATACGGCTCGCTGAAGTATTTGGCACAGTGGCAGGGGCTGCGCGGCGAGGATCTGGATATCGATTTGAGCGAAGAACGTTCGCTGACCTGTTCGCGCACCAAGATGCTGGTGACGTTTACCCCGGATCGGACGAAGTATTTCAATCAGGTGGCGGAAGCTGAAATTTAATAAATCATGAAGATTTACCACCAAGGAATAACAAAATGCTAACAGGTGACTGGATATCAATTTTCATGGCGTTAATAGCCACCGCATCCGCCGTTGTGACTTTCGCAGTATTCAGAGCTTCGACCGACCCACTGGTCATTGTCTATGCGGAACCAGATTTGGCACGCCCATCAATAGTAAACTTAATTATTAAAAACATAGGAAAAGGTCCCGCACACAACATCTCATTTACTTCCGATAGGCCTTTACCATGTGAAGCATTCGGGATCGGTGAGCCAAGCACGGTGGCACGTGCCATGTCCTCAGGGCCTATCGTGACAGGCATCCCATTCTTGGCTCCTGAACAGAAGCTATCTTTGACTTGGGGTCAGTACGGCGGACTGCACAAATATATCGGTAGTGAACCTATAAAAATTTCCGCCACTTTCCGCCGCTCTTATAAATCCAGAATGTTTTCTCGCAAGTTAAGCAGTACAACCTGTTTAGATATCCAAACCTTTGAGCGTAGCGAGTCATCAGAGCATGGATTTGGACCCAATATTGTTAAAGAAATGAAAGTTCTGAACAAGACCATGAAATGCTTGGAGGATCACCTCACAAGTGTCAATCAAACAAACCATGAAAACACCTGAAATCTAATTTTCTCCGAAAAAACACGCGAATCAGCGTGTCAAGCACTGCGCTGGCCCCACCAGCGGCGAGTTCTGGCTGGCACGGGCCACAATATTCCAGCAGAGGCGCAGACCAAAACCCTCAAAGCTCTGCTGTAGCGCTGACCGAAAAGCGCTCGCGATAAGCCTGCGGCGTCACGCCAATCGCCCGCAGGAAACTGCGGCGCAGCGTTTCCTCACTGCCAAACCCGCAATTGGCCGCAATCCGTTTGACCGGCAACCCGGTATCACTGAGCAACCGTCGCGCCGTTTCGACACGGATCAGTTCGATGGCCCGCGCCGGGGTCTGGCCGGTGTCGGCGCGGTAATGGCGGACGAAGCTGCGTTCGCTCATGCCGGCCTGCTCGGCCAGGGTCGGGATGCCGAGGTCGCAGGTGAGGTTTTCGGCGATCCACGCGTGCAGGTCGTCAAAACGATTGCCCTGATTTTGCAGCGATAGCGTCACGCTGAATTGCGACTGCCCGCCCGGGCGTTTGAGGAACACCACCAGATGGCGGGCGACGTCCAGCGCGATATCACGACCGAGGTCCTCTTCTACCATCGCCAGCGCCAGATCGATGCCGGCGGTGACTCCCGCCGAGGTCCAGACCGGGCCGTCGTTGATGAAAATCGGATTGGCTTCGACTTGCAGTTTGGGGTGCTGCTGCGCCAGTTGTTCGCAGCGGGTCCAGTGGGTGACCACGCGGCGGCCGTCGAGCCAGCCGCTGGCGGCGAGCAGAAATGCCCCGGTGCACACCGAGGCGACGCGTCGGCATTTCGCCGCGTGCTCGCGCACCCAATCCACCAGCGGCGCATCTTCCGCCGCCGGATAAATGCCCCAGCCACCGGCGATGATCAGCGTATCGCTGGGCGCTTCGGGTAACGGTTCGGCCAACACCGCCAAGCCCGCCGACGACATCACCGCCCCGCCGCCGCTGGCAATCACACTTGGCGCATAAGGCATCGGCAAGCCGCGCTGACGAGCGAGGTCGTTGGCCGAGGCGAACACCTGCAACGGCCCGGTGACGTCGAGGATCTGCATATTGGCGAACGCGAGTACGTGGATGGCTTTGGGCATTTGGCGTAATTCGTGGGGTGATTGGCGTATGCGCCAGAACCTACGCGCCTACAGTGAAGCCGTCCACCCCTTTTCATGGAGCAAGAACGATGACGCTGCAGATCGGTTTTCTGTTGTTTCCACAGGTTCAGCAACTTGACCTGACCGGCCCTTACGACGTGCTCGCCTCGCTGCCGGGCGTGCAGGTGCATTTGATCTGGAAGGATCTGATGCCGGTCACCGCCAGCACCGGCCTGTTGCTGAAACCGACCACGACGTTTGAGGATTGCCCGGATCTGGATGTGATCTGCGTGCCGGGCGGTGGCGGTGTCGGGGTGTTGATGGAGGATGAGGTGACGCTGAACTTCATCAAGCGTCAGGCTGCGCAAGCGCGTTACGTGACGTCGGTGTGCACCGGATCGCTGGTGCTCGGCGCGGCGGGTCTGCTGCGAGGCAAACGGGCGACCACACATTGGGCGTATCACGATTTGTTGCCGACGCTGGGCGCGATCCCGGTGAAGGATCGGGTGGTTCGCGACGGCAATCTGTTTACCGGCGGCGGGATTACTGCCGGGATCGATTTTGCGCTGGTGCTGGCGGCTGAGCTGTTCGATGCCGACACGGCGCAACTGGTGCAGTTGCAACTTGAGTACGCGCCGGCACCGCCGTTCAATTCGGGCAGCCCGGAAACGGCGCCGAGCACCATCGTTGATGAGGCCCGACTGCGTGCAGCGCCATCGCTGAAGCTGCGCACGGAAATCACCGAACGCGCCGCCGCAAAACTCAACCTGCGCTGATCCCCAGCCATTCACAAAACCTGTGGGAGCTGGCTTGCCAGCGATAGCGGTGGATCAGTCGATGAAGATGTCGGCTGTACAGACCTCATCGCTGGCAAGCCAGCTCCCACAGGGTTTTGTGTTGACCACAGGTTTGTGTGCCGTCCCGGTTTACCGCCACACCTTCACTTGTCCCCACGCCCTCGCCCGTGTAGAAAGCCCTTCCACAAAATCTGCACAAGGACTTTCAATGAAGGCTTTGCCATGGCTCTATCTGGCACTTCTCGGCCTCGGTTACGGTTTGGCGCTGAGCTACGGTCAACTCGGCTGGCTCGCATTGATCTCTATCGGGCTGCTATTGATTGCCGGATTCGCCGTACGCCAGCAACAAGTGCCGGTGGCGCGGTATCTCGGTCACGGTCTGTTCATCGTTCTGGCATTGTCGCTGGCGTTGCACTGGCTGCCGGGCTTCTATAACGGTCGCGCCATCGAACCGCAGCGCTTTACCGACAACGCCGTGCCATTCTCGATGTACCTCAATCTCGACAAACCATTGATTGGCTTATGGCTGTTGCTGGTCTGCCCATGGATTGTTGCGCGGCGCTCGCTGCGTCTGACGGTATACGCCAGCGCCCTCGCCCTGACCTTGAGTGTGATCCTCGCCCTCGGCGGCGCGCTGTTGCTGGGCGTGATCGCCTGGGCACCGAAGTGGCCGGATCAGGCGTGGCTGTGGGTGCTGAACAATCTGCTGCTGGTGACGCTGGTCGAAGAAGCGTTGTTCCGCGGCTATATCCAGGGCGGCCTGAGCCGACGTTTCAACAACCTGCCCTATGGCGAAAATCTTGCCCTGCTGCTGGCCTCCTCGCTGTTCGGGCTGGCGCATATAGGCGCGGGCTGGACCTGGGTGTTGCTGGCGGGCCTGGCAGGTGTCGGCTATGGTCTGGCCTACCGTTTCGGCGGACTCGGCGCGGCGATCGCCACGCACTTCGGGCTGAACCTGCTGCATTTCGCCCTGTTCACCTATCCGATGCTCGCGGGTTGAAGCAAGGCCCGTTTTGCGACGCCGTACTTAATACTGAAAGAAAAATTCAACAATTTCCTGACACCGCCGACAACCTTTCAAAGCCTTGCGGATTGAAAAACCATGCGTAATAACCAGCCCATTACACAACGCGAACGGACTTTCCCGGCTCAGCAACGGTTGATTTCCACAACCGACGCCAAGGGCGTGATCAACTACTGCAACGACGCTTTCGTCGAAATGAGCGGGTTTTGGGGTGAGGAGCTGTTCATTGCGCCGCACTTCCTGGTTCTTCACCACTAG
>NZ_JBIUWQ010000030.1:75378-77271 GCF_044743525.1 Pseudomonas sp. NPDC087598
GAGGAGCAGAACCGTGCGCCGCAAAACCTGCTTCGTCCCCCCGACGTCCCGGCTGCGGTGTATTCGCACATGTGTGGCACTTTGAAACAAGGCTTGCCATGGATGGGCATTGTCAAGAATCGCTGCAAGACCGGTGATCATTACTGGGTTAACGCCTATGTAACGCCGGTGTTCGACGGCAATCAGGTGGTCGGTTACGAGTCGGTGCGGATCAAACCCACCGCCGAACAGATCCGCCGTGCCGAAGCGCTCTACCAACGCATCAACCAGGGCAAGCCGGCAATTCCTTCCAGTGATAAATGGCTGCCGGTGCTGCAGGACTGGCTGCCGTTCATTCTGGTCAGCCAGTTGAGCTTCGTGATCGGCGCGACCCTGAACTCGCACTGGGGCTTCGCCCTCGCTGCGGGTCTGTCGGTGCCGCTGGGCCTGATGGGTCTGCAATGGCAACAACGCGGGCTCAAGCGCCTGCTGCGTCTGGCCGAACAGACCACTTCCGACCCGTTGATCGCGCAGATGTACACCGACAGCCGTGGCGCCCAAGCGCGCCTGGAAATGTCGATCCTCAGCCAGGAAGCGCGCCTGAAAACCTGCCTGACCCGTCTGCAGGACACCGCCGAACACCTGACCGATCAGGCCAAACAATCCGACTCGCTGGCGCACAACAGCTCCATCGGCCTGGAGCGTCAGCGCGTGGAAACCGAACAGGTCGCCACCGCCGTCAACCAAATGGCCGCCACCACTCAGGAAGTGGCGAGCCACGTACAGCGCACCGCTGACGCGACTCAGGAAGCCAATCGCCTGACCGGTCGCGGCCGCGACATCGCCGGGGAAACCCGCGAAGCCATTCAGCGCCTGTCCGTGGTCGTCGGTGAAACCGGCCTGACCGTGACCCAACTGGCCAAGGACAGCGACGAAATCGGTGGCGTGGTCGACGTGATCAAAGGCATCGCCGACCAGACCAACCTGCTCGCGCTCAACGCTGCGATTGAAGCAGCGCGTGCCGGTGAAATGGGCCGTGGTTTTGCCGTGGTGGCTGACGAAGTGCGTCAATTGGCGCAACGCACCAGCGAATCGACCGGGCAGATCCATGCCTTGATCGCCAAGTTGCAGCAAACGGCTTCGAGCGCCGTACAAACCATGGAAGCCGGGCATCGCCAAGCGGAAGAAGGTGTGGCGCGGGTACTGGAAGCGGATCAGGCCCTGGTCGGCATCAGTGAAGCGGTGGCCAACATCACCGACATGACCACGCAGATCGCTGCGGCGACCGAAGAGCAAAGTGCGGTGGCTGAAGAGATCAGCCGCAACATCAGCAACATCTCGGAACTGGCGGATCAGACCTCGGAACAGGCGCATAACTCGGCGTTGCTGAGTGAAGAGCTGACCAAGACTGCCAACACGCAGTATTCGTTGGTGGAGCGGTTTAACCGCTAAACGCAAAAGATCGCAGCCTGCGGCAGCTCCTTGTATCTCGACTATCGCTCCGTCAGGAGCGATAGTTCTCGACTGATCATCGAGGGAGGGACTTGGAAGCCGTGCAGCTCCTTAGGCTTTTTGCCTGTGATGTAGATCGTGCTCCTGCCCTCCACACTCACTCATATAGTTCGAACGGTATCTTGGGCCCGTCTTTGGCGAGAGCCCGCATTCGCAAGGTTGGACAGAGTGCAGTGATGATCGAAAACGGATCAATGGAGAGACAGTCATGTCCAATTTTGTCGGCGTCGATATCGCTAAAAACACCTTTGATATCGCCACTCACCTGCCAAACGGTAAACACAAAACCAAAGCCAAACTGGCCAATGACCCGAAGGGTTTCAAAGAGTTTGAAGCTTGGCTGAATAAGCAGGTCGAGCCTTCGTCCCTGATCGTGATGGAAGCCACCAGCGTGTATCACCT
>NZ_JBIUWQ010000031.1:0-51694 GCF_044743525.1 Pseudomonas sp. NPDC087598
GTGAACTCATGGCACACAAAAAAGCTGGTGGTAGTCCCCGTAACGGGCGCGACTCCGAAGCCAAGCGCCTTGGCGTCTAGATGTATGGCGGCCAGACAATCAGTCCGGGCAACCTCATCGTGCGTCAGCGCGGCACCCAATTCCACGCCGGTTACGGTGTAGGCATGGGTAAAGATCACACCCTCTTCGCTAAAATCGAAGGCGTGATCAAGTTTGAAGTAAAAGGCGCGTTCAACCGCCGTTACGTGAGCGTTGTCGCGGCTTAATCGCGAGATCGCTGGAAGAGCCCTGTCTTGCGACGGGGCTTTTTCGTTTGTGGGGTGAGTCTCTTGCAAAACTGTTTGTATGGGCTGTCGGCGTGCGATGCAGGTCGTGTTTTGGGGTCGCTGCGCTCATTTTTGCAAGAGTCTTATGTCTTGATTGTTTTTCGGCTCGTCCGTATGGCGAGAGGCGTTGGTTATGAAGTT
The DNA here is from genome assembly GCF_044743525.1 of Pseudomonas sp. NPDC087598. Classification (NCBI taxonomy): domain Bacteria; kingdom Pseudomonadati; phylum Pseudomonadota; class Gammaproteobacteria; order Pseudomonadales; family Pseudomonadaceae; genus Pseudomonas; species Pseudomonas sp. NPDC087598. The sequence goes on from NZ_JBIUWQ010000031.1 coordinate 468, forward strand.
TGTTGATGAAGTATCGATTCGCGTAAAGGCTGGTGATGGCGGCAATGGCGCCATGAGTTTCCGTCGGGAAAAATTCATCGAGAACGGTGGCCCGAACGGTGGTGATGGTGGTGACGGCGGCTCTATCTACATGATGGCTGACGAAAACCTCAACACCCTGGTGGACTACCGTTACACCCGGCACTTCGATGCCGAGCGTGGCTCCAACGGCGGCAGTACCGACTGCACCGGCAAGAAAGGTGAGGACCTGATCCTGCGCGTTCCGGTCGGCACGACCGTGATCGACTCGGCGACTCAGGAAGTCATCGGCGACCTGACCAAGGCTGGCCAGAAGTTGATGGTCGTGCAGGGCGGTTGGCACGGTCTGGGTAACACTCGTTTCAAATCCAGTACCAACCGTGCGCCACGCCAGACCACGCCGGGTAAGCCGGGTGAGCAGCGTGACCTGAAACTGGAAATGAAAGTACTGGCTGACGTTGGTCTGCTGGGCTTGCCGAACGCCGGTAAAAGTACCTTCATCCGTTCGGTCTCGGCCGCCAAGCCGAAAGTTGCCGACTACCCGTTCACCACGCTGGTGCCAAACCTCGGTGTGGTCAGCGTCGATCGCTGGAAGAGCTTCGTCGTTGCCGACATCCCGGGTCTGATCGAAGGTGCTTCCGACGGTGCTGGCCTGGGTATCCGCTTCCTCAAGCACTTGGCGCGTACGCGTCTGTTGTTGCACCTCGTTGACATGGCGCCGCTGGATGACACTAGCGCACCGGATGCTGCGGAAGTGATCGTCAACGAACTGATCAAGTTCAGCCCGTCCCTGGCTGAGCGTGATCGCTGGCTGGTACTGAACAAGTGCGACCAGATCCTTGAAGAAGAGCACGAAGAGCGCGTCAAGGAAATCGTTGATCGCCTGGAGTGGACTGGTCCGGTTTACGTGATCTCGGCCATCGCCAAGATTGGTACCGAGCGTCTGTGTCATGACATCATGCGTTACATGGAAGATCGTGCTGATCGCCTGGCCAATGACCCGGCTTACAAAGAAGAGCTGGCCGATCTCGATCAGCGCATCGAAGACGAAGCCCGTGCGCAACTGCAGGCGCTGGATGACAAGCGTGCCCTGCGTCGCAGCGGCGTGAAGTCGGTCCACGACATCGGTGACGATGATTGGGACGAAGAAGATGTGGATGACGAAGACGGTCCGGAAATCATTTACGTGCGTGACTGATCCGTTGCGATAAACTTGAACGCCGCTCAATCGAGCGGCGTTTTAGTATCTGGAAATCGATCGTTGGTCAGCAATAGCCACGATTAACGTCACGGGCAGTGCCAGGTCGCGCTGTCCTCAAGCTAAGGTTGAAGATGATGCGGAGCAAGGTGACAGGTGCGCAGCGTTGGGTCGTGAAGATCGGCAGCGCTTTGCTGACAGCTGATGGCAAAGGGCTGGATCGCGCGGCAATGAGTGTCTGGGTCGAACAGATGGTGGCCTTGCATGAGGCTGGCGTCGAGTTGGTGTTGGTGTCCTCCGGGGCGGTGGCGGCAGGCATGAGTCGTTTGGGTTGGACCGTACGACCCAGTGCGATGCACGAGCTGCAGGCGGCCGCTGCAATTGGCCAGATGGGGTTGGTGCAGGCTTGGGAGTCGAGCTTCGCCGAGCATGGTCGGCACACTGCGCAGATTCTCCTGACTCACGACGACCTCTCCGATCGCAAGCGCTACCTGAATGCCCGCAGCACCTTGCGCGCGCTGGTCGAGCTGAAAGTCATCCCGGTGATCAACGAAAACGACACCGTGGTCACCGACGAAATCCGTTTTGGTGACAACGACACGCTGGCGGCGCTGGTGGCTAACCTGGTCGAAGCTGATCTGCTGGTGATTCTCACGGATCGCGATGGCATGTTCGACGCTGATCCGCGCAACAATCCTGATGCTCAGCTGATTTACGAGGCGCGCGCTGATGATCCGGCTCTGGATGCGGTTGCCGGCGGAACTGGCGGTGCGCTGGGGCGTGGTGGCATGCAGACCAAGTTGCGTGCAGCGCGTCTGGCTGCGCGTTCCGGTGCGCACACCATCATCGTGGGTGGGCGTCTTGAGCGCGTGCTTGATCGCCTGAAAGCGGGCGAGCGCATCGGCACCTTGCTGTCGCCTGAGCGCGGCATGCTCGCGGCGCGCAAGCAGTGGCTGGCCGGGCACCTGCAAACCCGCGGCACGCTGGTGCTGGATGATGGAGCGGTGTCGGCATTGTCCCAGGGCAACAAGAGTTTGCTGCCGGTGGGCGTGAAGTTGGTGCAGGGCAGTTTCCGTCGCGGTGAGATGGTGGTCTGTGTGGCGCCGGATGGTCGCGAAATCGCCCGTGGTCTCGCCAATTACAGTGCGCTGGAAGCGCAAAAAATTATCGGCCAGTCGTCAGAGGCGATTGTCGGTTTGCTGGGTTACATGGCTGAGCCGGAATTGGTTCACCGTGACAACCTGATTCTGGTTTAAGGAAAACTTGATGCGTGTAGCAAAAGGATTGTTGGGTCTGTTGATGGCGCTGCCATTGCTGGCCTCGGCCGAGGAAATCGGTCAGGTGTCGACAGTGTTCAAGCTCGTCGGCCCAAACGACCGGATCGTGGTCGAGGCGTTTGATGATCCGAAGGTCGAGGGCGTGACCTGTTATCTGTCGCGCGCCAAGACTGGCGGCGTGAAAGGTGGGTTGGGTCTGGCTGAAGATCGTGCCGAGGCTTCTATTGCTTGCCGTCAGGTTGGTCCGATCAAGTTCAAGGGCGAACTGAAGGACGGTGACGAGGTGTTCAAGGAGCGCACGTCGCTGGTGTTCAAGACCATGCAGGTGGTGCGTTTCCTCGACAAGAAACGCAACACGCTGGTGTATCTGGTCTACAGCGATCGAGTGATCGAAGGCAGTCCGCAGAACGCCGTGACCGCCATCCCGATTCTGCCGTGGGTGCCGGTCCAGCAGTAACACCGCAAAACCAACTGTGGGGGTGAGCCTGCTCGCGATGGCGGTGTGTCAGTCAGCAAATGTTTGTCTGACTAATCGCTATCGCGAGCAGGCTCACTCCTACATTTTTTTGCTCTGTGTTCAGTAAATCGCAGGCAATAAAAAACCGACCCTGAGGTCGGTTTTTTAATGACTACGTCGATTAAGCAGCTTCTTTCAGCGCTTTGACGTGGCCATTCAGACGGCTCTTATGACGAGCAGCCTTGTTCTTGTGGATGATGCCTTTATCGGCCATACGGTCGATAACTGGCACAGCCAGAACGTATGCAGCTTGAGCTTTTTCAGCGTCTTTTGCGTCACTGGCTTTAACTACCTTCTTGATGTAGGTGCGAACCATGGAACGCAGGCTGGCGTTGTGGCTGCGACGCTTCTCAGCCTGTTTTGCACGTTTTTTGGCGGAAGGTGAGTTGGCCACCGTCGAGCTCCTCGAAAGACTTTTTAGGAAATAGCAAACAAAATAGGCCGCGAATCATGCCGATGAGTTGAAGTCTTGTCAAGGGCACTTGAAACGTTCCGCTAAGTGGTAGGTATAAAGAGGCGGGATATTTATTTCCGGCGCTTGACCTGTAAACTCGCGAGCTTTGGCTCTGTGCTGCTGCGGCGCGGAGTATCGCACAAGTAGGCGCTTTGTTCGCCTGCTGTTTATCGACAGGCACAAATTCCCTCAATGAATCTGCTCAAATCGTTGGCCGCCGTCAGCTCTATCACGATGCTTTCCCGGGTTTTGGGGTTTGTTCGTGACACCCTCATTGCTCGCACATTCGGCGCCGGGATGGCGACGGATGCCTTCTTTATCGCCTTCAAATTGCCCAATCTGCTGCGGCGGATCTTCGCCGAGGGCGCTTTCTCGCAGGCATTCGTGCCGATTCTGGCCGAATACAAAAGCCAGCAGGGCGAAGAAGCGACACGCACCTTCATTGCCTACGTTTCGGGCTTGTTGACGTTGGTGTTGGCCGTGGTCACTGCGCTGGGCATGATCGCTGCGCCCTGGGTGATCTGGGCCACGGCGCCCGGTTTCACCGATACACCGGAAAAATTCCAGCTCACCTCCGATCTGCTGCGGGTGACGTTCCCCTATATATTGCTGATCTCGTTATCCTCGCTAGCCGGTGCAATTCTCAATACCTGGAACCGCTTTTCGGTACCGGCGTTTGTGCCGACCCTTCTTAACGTCAGCATGATCGTGTTCTCGCTGTTCCTGACGCCGTATTTCGATCCGCCAGTCATGGCCCTGGGCTGGGCCGTACTGGTGGGTGGTCTGGCGCAACTGCTTTATCAACTGCCGCATCTGAAAAAGATCGGCATGTTGGTGTTGCCGCGCCTCAATCTGCGCGATACCGGCGTCTGGCGGGTGATGAAGCAGATGTTGCCGGCGATCCTAGGCGTGTCGGTCAGTCAGATTTCGCTGATCATCAACACCATCTTCGCCTCGTTTCTGGTCGCAGGCTCGGTGTCGTGGATGTATTACGCGGACCGTTTGATGGAGTTACCGTCCGGCGTCTTGGGTGTGGCGCTCGGCACCATTCTGTTGCCGACACTGGCCAAAACCTACGCCAGCAAGGATCGCCACGAGTATTCGCGAATCCTCGATTGGGGCCTGCGCCTGTGCTTTGTGCTGGTGCTGCCGTGTTCGCTGGCACTGGGGATTCTCGCTGAACCGTTGACCGTATCGTTGTTCCAGTACGGTCAGTTCAGTGGCTTCGATGCCGAAATGACCCAGCGGGCGTTGATTGCCTATTCGGTCGGTTTGCTCGGGATTATCGTGATCAAAGTGCTGGCGCCGGGCTTTTATGCGCAACAGAACATCCGTACCCCGGTGAAAATCGCGATCTTCACGCTGGTGGTCACTCAATTGTTCAACCTGGTGTTGATTGGGCCGTTGGCGCACGCCGGTCTGGCGCTGGCGATCAGTGCCGGTGCCTGCCTGAATGCCGGGTTGTTGTTCTATCAACTGCGCAAACAGCAGATGTATCAGCCGCAACCGGGTTGGGCCAAGTTCGCTTTCAAACTGGTGGTGGCGGTCACAGTGATGTCGGCGGTGCTGCTGCTGGGCATGCATTTCATGCCCGCGTGGGATCAAGGCCACATGCTTGAGCGCTTCCTGCGTCTTGGCGCTTTGGTTGTTGCCGGTGTGGTTGCGTATTTCGGCATGTTGCTGCTGCTCGGTTTCCGCCTGCGCGACTTCAATCGCAAGGCCTTGAGCTGAGGTTTCACCCATTATAAACGGGCGCGGGTCGGCAGTTTTGTCGGCTCGATCACTTTGCGTTACGGTGTTGCCTGTCGTCGACCGTCGGGTGTGGTTATAATCGACCACTTTATGAGCAAGAAGCGCGTTATGCAGCTGGTTCGAGGCCTCCACAACTTGCGCCCCCAGCATCGGGGCTGCGTCGCCACTATTGGCAACTTTGACGGTGTTCACCGTGGTCACCAGGCTATCCTGGCCCGACTGCGTGAGCGTGCGCATGAGTTGGGCGTACCCAGCTGCGTGGTGATTTTCGAGCCGCAGCCACGGGAATTCTTTGCGCCAGAAACCGCTCCGGCACGTCTGGCGCGGTTGCGCGACAAACTGCAACTGCTGGCGGCCGAAGGCGTTGACCGGGTCCTGTGCCTGGCGTTCAACCAGCGCCTGAGCAAACTGAGCGCCAGTGAGTTCGTCGACACCATTCTGGTGGACGGCCTCGGCGTACAGCATCTGGAAGTCGGTGACGATTTCCGCTTCGGTTGCGACCGCCTCGGCGATTTCGATTTTCTCTTGCAGGCCGGGCAGGTTCACGGTTTTACCGTTGAAGCTGCGCAAACCGTCGAGCTGGACGGCATTCGCGTCAGCAGCACCCAGGTGCGCAACGCGTTAGCCGCTGCGGATTTTGCCTTGGCCGAACGTTTGCTTGGCCGCCCGTACCGCATCGCCGGTCGCGTGCTGCATGGCCAGAAACTGGCCCGGCAACTGGGTACGCCCACTGCCAACATTCAACTCAAGCGTCGTCGCGTACCGTTCACCGGGGTGTATCTGGTGGATGTCGATATCGACGGCAAGACCTGGCCCGGCGTCGCCAATATCGGCGTGCGGCCCACGGTGCAAGGTGATGGCAAAGCCCACCTTGAAGTGCATCTTTTAGATTTTGCCGGCGATCTGTATGACCGGCGTTTGACGGTGGTTTTCCACCAAAAGCTGCGTGAAGAGCAGCGCTTCGCCTCTCTGGAGGCATTGAAAACGGCGATCAATGCGGATGTCGCCACCGCCCGTGCACTAGCCGCACCTAGCGCCCATCGCTAATGAAGAGCCTTAAATGACCGACTATAAAGCCACGCTTAACCTTCCGGACACCGCCTTCCCAATGAAGGCCGGCCTGCCACAGCGCGAACCGCAGATCCTGCAGCGCTGGGACCGTATTGGCCTGTACGGAAAGTTGCGCGAGATTGGCAAGGATCGTCCGAAGTTCGTCTTGCACGACGGCCCTCCGTATGCAAACGGCACGATCCACATCGGTCACGCACTGAACAAGATTCTCAAGGACATGATCATCCGCTCGAAAACCCTTTCGGGTTTCGACGCGCCGTACGTTCCGGGTTGGGACTGCCACGGCCTGCCGATCGAGCACAAGGTTGAAGTGACCCACGGCAAGAATCTGGGCGCGGACAAGACCCGCGAGCTGTGCCGTGCCTACGCCACTGAGCAGATCGAAGGTCAGAAGACCGAATTCATCCGTCTCGGCGTGCTGGGCGATTTCGCCAACCCGTACAAGACCATGGACTTCAAGAACGAGGCCGGTGAAATCCGCGCCCTCGCCGAAATCGTCAAAGGCGGTTTCGTCTTCAAAGGCCTCAAGCCTGTGAACTGGTGCTTCGACTGCGGTTCGGCCCTGGCCGAAGCCGAAGTCGAGTACGAGAACAAAAAGTCCTCGACCATCGACGTAGCCTTCCCGATCGCCGACGAAGCCAAACTGGCTGCCGCGTTTGGTCTGCCGTCGCTGGGCAAGCCTGCTTCGATCGTGATCTGGACCACCACACCGTGGACCATCCCGGCCAACCAGGCGCTGAACGTTCACCCGGAATTCAACTACGCACTGGTTGATATCGGCGACAAGCTGCTGGTTCTGGCTGAAGAGCTGGTTGAAGCCTGTCTGGCGCGTTACGGCGTTGAAGGTTCGGTGATCGCAACCACCACCGGTAAAGAACTGGAGTTGATCAACTTCCGTCACCCGTTCTACGACCGTCTGTCGCCAGTGTATCTGGCTGACTACGTCGAACTGGGCGCTGGCACCGGCGTGGTTCACTCCGCCCCGGCCTACGGCGTAGACGACTTCGTGACCTGCAAGAAGTACGGCATGGTCAACGACGATATCCTCAATCCGGTGCAGAGCAACGGCGTTTACGTGCCGTCGCTGGAATTCTTCGGCGGTCAGTTCATCTGGAAGGCCAACCCGGCCATCGTCGACAAGCTGACCGAAGTCGGTGCGCTGATGCACACCACCGTCATCGAACACAGCTACATGCACTGCTGGCGCCACAAGACCCCGCTGATCTACCGCGCCACTGCGCAGTGGTTCATCGGCATGGACAAAGAGCCGGTCAGCGGCGACACCCTGCGTGTGCGTTCGCTCAAAGCCATCGAAGACACCAAGTTCGTTCCGGCCTGGGGCCAGGCGCGTCTGCACTCGATGATCGCCAACCGTCCGGACTGGTGCATCTCGCGTCAGCGCAACTGGGGCGTGCCGATTCCGTTCTTCCTCAACAAGGAAAGCGGCGAGTTGCACCCACGCACCGTCGAGCTGATGGAAGAAGTCGCCAAGCGCGTTGAAGTCGAAGGCATCGAAGCCTGGTTCAAACTCGACGCCGCCGAACTGCTGGGTGATGAAGCGCCGCAGTACGACAAAATCAGCGACACCCTCGACGTTTGGTTCGACTCGGGTACCACGCACTGGCACGTCCTGCGCGGTTCGCATCCGATGGGCCACGAGAGCGGCCCGCGCGCCGACCTGTACCTGGAAGGCTCCGACCAACACCGTGGCTGGTTCCACTCGTCGCTGCTGACCGGTTGCGCGATCGACAACCACGCGCCGTACCGCGAGCTGCTGACCCACGGCTTCACCGTCGACGAGTCCGGCCGCAAGATGTCCAAGTCGCTGGGCAACGTGATCGCGCCGCAGAAAGTCAACGACACCCTGGGCGCCGACATCATGCGTCTGTGGGTGGCATCGACCGACTACTCCGGCGAGATGGCTGTTTCCGAGCAGATCCTGCAACGCAGTGCGGACGCCTACCGTCGTATCCGTAACACCGCGCGCTTCCTGCTTTCGAACCTGACCGGTTTCAACCCGGCCACCGACATCCTGCCGGCAGAAGAAATGCTCGCGCTGGATCGTTGGGCGGTAGACCGCACCCTGCTGCTGCAACGCGAGTTGCAAGAGCACTACGGCGAATACCGTTTCTGGAACGTCTACTCGAAGATCCACAACTTCTGCGTGCAGGAGCTGGGTGGTTTCTACCTCGACATCATCAAGGACCGTCAGTACACCACTGGCGCCGACAGCAAGGCTCGTCGCTCGTGCCAGACCGCGCTGTTCCACATCTCCGAAGCGCTGGTGCGCTGGATCGCGCCGATCCTCGCGTTCACCGCCGATGAACTGTGGCAATACCTGCCGGGCGAGCGCAACGAATCGGTGATGCTCAACACCTGGTACGAAGGTCTGACCGAGCTGCCGGAAGGCTTCGAGTTGGGTCGCGCCTACTGGGATCGCATCATGGAAGTGAAGGTTGCGGTCAACAAAGAGATGGAAATCCAGCGCGCGGCCAAGGCCGTCGGTGGCAACCTGCAGGCCGAAGTGACGCTGTTCGCCGAAGAGGCGCTGAGCGCCGATCTGGCCAAGCTGAGCAACGAGCTGCGCTTTGTTCTGATCACGTCGACCGCCAGCGTCGCGCCGTTCGTGCAGGCGCCGGCTGACGCGGTAGTCACCGAAGTCAGCGGCCTGAAGCTGCAGATCGTCAAGTCGGCCTTCCCGAAATGCGCCCGTTGCTGGCATTGCCGTGAAGACGTCGGCGTGAACCCGGAGCATCCGGAAATCTGCGGTCGTTGCGTCGACAACATCAGCGGCGCTGGCGAGGTTCGTCACTATGCCTAATGCCGTTGGCCGTTTCGGACGGTTGGGCTGGCTCTGGTTGAGTTTGCTGGTTCTGGTCATCGACCAAGCCAGCAAGTTCTACTTCGAAGGCAAGCTCGAAATGTTCCAGCAGATCGTGATCATTCCCGATTACTTCAGCTGGACCCTGGCCTACAACACCGGCGCTGCGTTCAGCTTCCTGGCTGACAGCTCCGGCTGGCAGCGCTGGCTGTTCGCTCTGATCGCGATCGTGGTCAGCGCAGTGCTGGTGGTCTGGCTCAAACGTCTTGGTCGTAACGAAACCTGGCTGGCCATCGCTCTGGCGCTGGTGCTGGGCGGTGCGCTGGGCAATCTGTATGACCGCATCGCCCTGGGCCATGTGATCGATTTCATTCTGGTGCACTGGCAGAACCGCTGGTACTTCCCAGCGTTCAACTTCGCCGACAGCGCCATCACCGTCGGTGCGGTGATGCTGGCACTGGACATGTTCAAATCCAAGAAAACCGGAGAAGCCGTTCATGACTGAACAGGTATTGGCTGAGCAACGCATCGGCCAGAACACGGAAGTCACCTTGCACTTTGCATTGCGCCTGGAGAACGGCGACACGGTCGACAGCACGTTCGACAAGGCCCCGGCGACCTTCAAGGTCGGCGACGGCAACCTGCTGCCGGGTTTCGAAGCGGCATTGTTCGGTTTCAAGGCAGGTGACAAACGTACGCTGACCGTCGAGCCGGAAAATGCTTTCGGCCAGCCGAACCCGCAGAACATACAGATCATTCCGCGCTCGCAGTTTGCCGACATGGAACTGTCGCCGGGTTTGCTGGTGATCTTCAACGATGCGGCCAATACTGAGTTGCCGGGTGTGGTGAAAGAATTCGATGACGCGCAAGTGACCATCGACTTCAACCACCCGCTGGCGGGGAAGACGCTGACCTTTGACGTCGAAATCATCAACGTCAAAGCGCTGTAACTGACCGCACAAAGGGCAAAATGTGGGAGCGAGCCTGCTCGCGAATGCTGACTGACATTCAACATAGATGTTGTCTGACACACCGCCTTCGCGAGCAGGCTCGCTCCCACAATGCTTTCCACAGTTTTCGTTATTTCTTGCGCGCAAGACACGAGGCACAGCATGCAAATCAAACTCGCCAACCCCCGTGGCTTCTGCGCCGGCGTGGACCGGGCGATCGAAATCGTCAACCGCGCCCTGGAAGTTTTTGGGCCGCCGATCTACGTGCGTCATGAAGTGGTGCACAACAAGTTCGTCGTAGAGGACCTGCGCAGTCGTGGCGCGATATTCGTCGAGGAACTGGATCAGGTGCCGGACGACGTCATCGTGATCTTCAGTGCTCACGGCGTATCGCAAGCCGTGCGTACGGAAGCCGCTGGCCGTGGACTGAAGGTGTTTGACGCCACTTGCCCACTGGTGACCAAGGTGCACATCGAAGTGGCGAAATACAGCCGTGACGGTCGTGAATGCATTTTGATCGGACACGCCGGTCACCCGGAAGTCGAAGGCACCATGGGCCAGTACGACGGCAGCAATGGCGGCGCCATCTACCTCGTCGAAGACGAAAAAGACGTTGCCGAGTTGCAGGTGCACAACCCGGAAAAACTGGCCTTTGTTACCCAGACCACCCTGTCGATGGATGACACCAGTCGGGTCATCGATGCCTTGCGCAATCGCTTCCCGGCTATCGGCGGCCCACGCAAGGACGACATTTGCTACGCCACACAAAACCGTCAGGACGCTGTTAAACAACTGGCTGATGAATGCGATGTGGTGTTGGTGGTCGGCAGCCCGAACAGCTCCAACTCCAACCGATTGCGTGAACTGGCTGAGCGTATGGCCACGCCGGCCTACCTGATCGACGGCGCCGAAGACCTGCAAAAGAGCTGGTTCGATGGTGTCGAGCGCATTGGCATCACCGCCGGCGCCTCTGCTCCGGAAGTCCTGGTGCGTGGCGTGATTCAGCAGTTGCAGGCCTGGGGCGCTACCGGCGCCGATGAACTGGCCGGGCGCGAAGAGAACATTACGTTCTCAATGCCTAAAGAACTGCGCGTCCGTTCGATCTGACGTTTTTGGCTTTTTGACACAGCGCCTGTTCAGTCTTTTCACTGCCCAGGCGCACTCGACCGGTCGCCGCCAGCACTATCTGACGCTGGCTGACCGGCTCGCGAGTCGAGCATATGTGTAAAGTCCCTGCCTGAAAGGCCCGCCCGGGCATCAGTGGTTGGCCCAGACTGCTGAACCGCACATAACGACTCACCGACCAGTTGCCGACAATCGGCACCTTCACGTCACTCGCACGCTCCACCAGCAGTGGATTGCTGCTGTCCTCCGGCCCCTTGCCGCTGATATCCAGAATGATCCGCCAGCCCTGACTCCAGTCGCCATTGATGCCATGAATCACCACGCTCTGATTGTTGGTGATCGCCAACGTTCGAGCATGGCGAATGCCGTAGAGCAAAGATTGCGCGGCCTGATCCCGATGGTTCGACTCCGAGAGCGTGGCAAACGCCGGACTGACCAGTAGCAGAACAATTGCGCCAATCGCCAGTCCCATAAGCAGTTCAATCAGGCTGAAACCCTGTTGTGACATGAAAACTCCCTCCATGGAGTGCGGTGCTTGACGCGATCCGTGCGCCGGACAGGGCAAATCAACCGACACAGATCGGTTGAATGTTCTAGCGTGTAGAAGCAGGTATAGCCGACGGCAACGGAGGGCATTGATGGATCATCGTACAAAAGGTTTCACGCTGATCGAATTGCTGGTCGCGGTGGCAATCTTCGTGATCATGGTGACTCTGGCAGTGCCGGCATTTACCCGCTCGATTCAAGGCAGCAAGGCCGATACCGAAATGGGCGACTTACAAAGAGCCATCAACTTCGCAAGGCTTGAGGCAATTGATCGCGGCGTGACCCTGCGCCTTCGCCCAACCGCCGGGGGCAGCGTCTGGACAGGTGAATTGTCGGTCTACGACAGTACTGGCACTCCGGCCAATGTGTTGCGGGTTGTTCCGGCAATGAGCAGTGGTGCGACTCTGACGCTAACCTCTGGAGTGACCGCGCTGGATTTCAACAATCTGGGCGGTCTGGCGGCGCCGTCCACGGCGGTGGTCATCAGTTACACGCTGGGAACGCAAAGCAGGACGCTGAACGTGTGTTTGAACGGACGAATTCAACTGGGTGGAAGTTGCGGATGAGGGCAGGGAGCAAAGGCGCACAGCAGGGCATGACGCTGATTGAAGTGTTGGTCGCATTGCTGATTCTGACGGTTGGACTGCTCGGGGCGGCGGCGGTGCAATTGAATGCACTGAAGTACACCGACAGTTCCCGCATGACCAGTCAGGCCAGTTTCATTGCCTATGACATGATGGACCGCATTCGCGCCAACTCCGGCGCCGATTACACGGTCACGCCACCGACCTCCGGTAACCTTGGCGTCACACGCGATCAGGATCTCTACGACTTCACGACCAACATCGTCAATTTCGGCGGGCCGACGGCCACCGGCAGCATCACACTCAACCAACGGGTTTACACCATCACCATCACCTGGAGTGACGCCCGGGCCGCGAATACCGCCAGTGCCCAGCGCAGTTTCGTGCTGACCAGCCGCGCTGCGGTGGATCCGGTGGCCACCCCATGAGGCGCAACCAACGCGGTTTCGGTCTGATTGAATTGCTCATCGCTCTGGCGCTGGGGCTGATCGTGGTGTTGGGCGTGGTGCAGACGTTCATCGCGGCAAAAAACACTTATGTGAGCCAGAACAGTGCCGCTGCCATGCAGGAGGACGCACGTTTTGTGTTGAGCAAGATGATTCAGGAACTGCGCATGGTGGGCATGTTTGGCTGCCTGGGCACGATCACCGACTCGAGCACAGCCGGGGATTTCAATGCGGCGCAGATCACCCCGATCAGCTGGGACAATGCCAATCTGAAACTGACCCTGGTGACTGCGGATGTCGGCAGTGGCGGCGGCACGCCAACCTGGACGGTGCTGTCCGATTGCCGTAACAGCGCGACGGCCTATACCGGGTCACGGAGTCCGGCGACCGGGCAGATCGCTTTCCCGATCCGGCGTCTGATCTATAACTTCAGTAACAACCAGATACTGATGGGGACCGGCAGCGGCACGCCAACCCAGCAGGTGCTGGTCAACAACGTCAGTGCGTTCAATGTGACGTTTGGTCTGGCCAGTTCCGCGACGGACGTGGCGGCATCGACTTACAGCAGCAATCCCGCCGATCCGGCACGTATTCGCAGTGTACGCCTGAGCCTGACCCTCACCGACCCGAACAACCGGGTGGCCAATCAGACCTTCAACGTGGTTGCCGCTTTGCGCAACCGCTTGCAATGAGGGCCTGAGCAATGATGATTTCTTTGCGTCAGCGTCAGGCACAGCGCGGCATGGTGCTGCTGGTCAGTCTGGTGTTTCTGCTGTTGCTGACGGTGATTGGCCTGTCATCGATGCAGAGCGCCAACCTGCAGGAAAAAATGGCCGGCAGTGTGAGTCTGCGCAATCAGTCGTTCCAGACCGCCGAAGCAGCGTTACGCGTGGGCGAGAGCGCAGTACAACTGGACAGTTATTCGTTGGCGGTGTGCAGCGGCGCGACGCAATGTGCGCCACCGGCAGAGTCATCGGTGATCAGTGCGGCCGGGCTCAATTCGACCTCGGGGGTGACCTGGATCGCCGCCGGCAATGGCTTTTATGGTGTGCAGAATATCGGGACGACACTCACCGCCGTCAATGTGCCGAGCAACACCTCGGCGACGCTGTATCGGGTGACCGCTGTCGGCATTGCCGGCACTTCGCGTAGCGTGGTGGAGAGTGTCTATGCGAAGTATTGAACGCTATGTATCGCTGCTGATTGGCATGCTGATGAGTTTCTATCTGGCCGCGCCGGCTTATGCGTTCACGCCGTCCGATTCGCCACTGCTGAGCGCCGCGGCAGTACCACCGAATGTCATGCTGCTGATCGACGACTCGGGAAGTATGAACAGCATCATTTACGCGGCGGGGTTCGATCCGACCGTTGACCGCACGCCGGCCCGGCAGTGCAACGCGCTGCTCGGCCTGTGCCTCAGTTCGACGGCGATCAGCGGCGACCCGATATTTCTATCGAGCCTGCCGACCTCAGGTTGTTCCGGTGGCGCATACGCGTTCTACAACAACAGCCTGGCGCCGCTGTGCCTGAAACTGCCAGACCCGGTGGGCAGCGGTAATACCCGATATTCAGGGGATTACATTTCTTATGTGGTCGGGCTGGCCATCAACAACGGCACCCGCGACTTCACCACCGGGGCCATTCCCAACGACTACCGCATCAACGTTGCACGCAACGTTTCCACGGCGCTGGTGACCAGTAACCGGACCTTGCGTATGGGCCTGTCGACGTTCAATCCGGCCACCAGCAACAACTCCGGCAATGGTGGCTACATTGCCCGTTCCATCGCCGATCTGTCGCCAGTCTCCGGCAGCGTCACCCAGGCGCAGGCGGACACCAACTACAACGCGCTGATTTCAGCGATCAATAACTTGAGTGCCGTGGCCAACACGCCGTTGGCCGAAACCTATTACGAAATTACCCGCTACATGCGCGGCATGGCGCCGTACTACAACTCCACGCCAGCCACGTATACCAGCCCAATCCAGTATCGCTGTCAGAAAAACTACGGTGTGGTGATTACCGACGGTTTGCCGACCTATGACCGAACCTTTCCAACCAACGATCCACTGGGAGGTAGCCGCTTGCCGAACTGGGACGGCGTCAACAATGACGGCAATAACCTCAATGGCGACAACGAGGGCGACACGCTGTATCTGGATGACATCGCCAAGTTCGCCTTCGATATCGACATGCGCTCGACGGGCACCGATGCGGCAGGCAAGAGCTGGAACGCGGTGGACTTCCCCAAGCAGAACATGAACACCTACACCGTGGGTTTCACCGCGAATAACGACATGCTCTCGGACGCGGCGAGTTACGGGCAGGGCCGGTACTATCAGGCGACCGACAGCACCGGTCTCAATGCCGCATTGTCGTCGGCGCTGAGCGACATCACCTCCAAGGCCGGTTCCGGCGGCAGCGGTGTCACCAGTGGCACCACGCTTGCCAGCGGCACCAGTTATTTCCAGACCAGTTACGACCCCAAGGACTGGCGCGGTACGATCAAGTCCTTCGGCTTTACTTCGGCCGGCGCGGTCAATACGTCTGCGACCCTCTGGACCACCGACACCACCATTGTGCCGGGCGCGACCGCGCCGACTTACCAGTCGTGGAATACCAGCAGCAGCGCGGCGGTGACGCTGGCGTATGGCAATTTTTCCGCGACCCAGCAGACCACCCTGAGCCAAGGTTTGCCCACCGGCATCACCGGCAATGATCTGGTGGAATGGAGTAAAGGCACCAACAAGACCGGGCTCAAGGTGCGCACGGTGTTGCTGGGCGACATCATCAACTCGCCACTGGTGCTGGCTTCACCTACGGATAAAACCGCCTCCGACCTCTCGGGTGATACTACTTACACCAGTTACCTGACCACCAAAGCGGCGAACATGAATGCCAGTCTGGTGGTGAACGCCAACGACGGTTTCGTCAACGTGATCAACTCGGCCAACGGCACCCGGCGTTATGCCTACATGCCGTCCAGTGTGTTGCCGTCTCTGCGGCTGATTGCCGATCCGAATTACATCAACGGCGTCAGCCACAAGTTTCTGGTGGACGGGCAGGTTGGCGTGTATGACGCGCAACTCAACAGTGCCTGGAAAACTCTCGCCATCGGCGGTACTGGTGCCGGCGGCAAGACATTTTATGCATTGCAACTGTTCGACGCCTCGGCGGGCAACGTCCTTCGCGCACTTTGGGAAGTCAGCGCACCGGCCACCGCGAGCACCGCCAACGCTTTTAATGATCTGGGTTACGCCTATGCGCGGCCGGAAGTGGCACGCTTGGCCGATGGGCGTTGGGCCGCGTTTATCGCCAACGGTTACGGCAGCAACTCGGGTGTGGCGGCGCTGTATGTGCTGGATGTGCGGGATGGTTCGCTGATCAAGAAAATCGTCATCGACAGCACGGAAACCACCAACGGTCTGTCCTCTGTGAAGCTCAAGGTCGATTCGCAAAATGTCGTCCAGGCGGCCTATGGCGGTGACTTGAAAGGGCGGCTGTGGAAGTTCGACTTGAGCGCCACTTCGACCGACAGCTGGGGCGTGGCGTTTTCCGGCAAGCCGTTATTCACAACGGCGGGCGGGACGACTCAGCCGATCACCGCGCAGCCGTTGCTGGCCGACAATTCACTGGGCGGCAAACAGATCTTCGTCGGCACCGGCAAGTTCAACGAAAGTGCCGACAAAACCAACAAGGATTTGCAGGCGTTCTATTCGGTCTGGGATGCCGATGGCGGCTCGGGGCAGCTCACCGTCAGCAGTTTGCAGGCACAGGCAGTGACGGGCGTATTCTCCGGCAGTACCGGGCAATTCATTACCACGACCCAGAACGACACGACGTATCCGGGCGAGAAGGGCTGGTATCTGCCGTTGGTGTATAACAACGCGCTGACCGGCGAGCGGGTGATCAATCAGGCCAGTCTGGTGCTTGGGCGGATCATCTTCACCACGGCGAGCGTAGATACCACTGACCCTTGTTCCAGCTTCGGCACTGGCAAACTGGTCGAACTCGATGCGTTCAGCGGTAAGATGCTCAACTACGCGGTGCTCGATACCAACAACGATGGCGTGGTCGACAGCAATGACACGATTTCCAGTGGCGTGATATTCACCGGCGGTATTCCGACCCTGAACGCCATCGTCAACGGCGCAACGCGCAAGATTGTGAACGACTCCAGTGGCGGCATTACCACCCTGGTGGAAAAATCCGGCGGCGGCAGCCGTCGTATCATGTGGCGACAAATACAGTAAGCGAGAGTTTGAGGCATGCGCAGATCCAACCGAGGCTTTACCCTGATCGAAATCATGATCGTGATTGCGATCATCGGGATCATGCTCACCATCGGCCTTCCAAGCTACACCGAATATGTGAAAAAGGGCCGGCGCGCCGAAGTGGTGTCGCTGCTCTCGGAGCAGGCGCAGAGCCTCGAACGTTTCTACACCAAAAACAATATCTACACCGGTATCACCGGTCTGAGTAGCGGCAACGATTTCTATACGATCACGCCGACGATCACAGACCAGACCTTCCTGCTGACCGCTACCCGCAAGACGGGCACGGCCATGGCTACCGACAAATGCGGGGATTTCACCCTGACCAACACCGGTGTCAGAAGCATGAACAACGCGACCACCGGGCTGACCACCAAGGATTGCTGGGGCCGCTGAGGCGCTTTCTTTCGGGCGTCTTTTGCGCCCACTGTCTTTTTTACGGTTGGATCAAACATGACCAGGCAACAGCAAGTGGTGATTGTCGGTGGCGGGGTGATTGGCCTGCTGACCGCCTACAATCTTGCTTCCGAAGTGCGCAGCGTGGTGCTGCTCGATCGTTCGAACGTCGGCCAGGAATCGTCCTGGGCCGGTGGCGGTATCGTTTCTCCGCTCTATCCGTGGCGCTACAGCCCGGCAGTCACCGCGCTGGCGCATTGGTCACAGGATTTTTATCCACAGCTCGGCGAGCGCCTGTTTGTTGATACCGGGGTTGATCCTGAGGTTCACACTACCGGCCTGTATTGGCTGGATCTGGATGACGAAGCCGCAGCGCTGGCCTGGGCCGAGCGCGAGAATCGCCCGTTGCGTGCTGTGGATATCTCGGCGGCACATGACGCGGTGCCGGTGCTTGGCAGTGGATTTTCGCGGGCGATCTACATGGCCGATGTGGCCAATGTGCGTAACCCACGCTTGGTCAAATCGCTGAAAGCGGCGTTGCTGGCGCTGCCGAACGTAACCATTCACGAACAGTGCGAAGTCAGCGGTTTTGTTCGCGAGGGTGAGCGGGTGATCGGCGTTCAGACGTCGACTGGCGTGATCTCTGGCGATCAGGTTGTGCTGACGGCGGGTGCCTGGAGCGGTGATCTGCTCAAGACGCTGGATCTGACGTTGCCGGTCGAACCGGTCAAAGGCCAGATGATTCTCTACAAATGTGCAGCGGACTTTCTGCCGAGCATGGTGCTTGCCAAGGGGCGTTATGCGATTCCGCGCCGCGACGGTCATATCCTGATCGGCAGTACGCTGGAACACGAAGGCTACGACAAGACGCCGACTGATATGGCGCTGGAAAGCCTCAAGGCTTCAGCGGTGGAGTTGCTGCCGGCGCTGGCGGACGCTGAAGTGGTCGGGCACTGGGCGGGTTTGCGTCCGGGTTCGCCGGAGGGCATTCCGTATATTGGCCAGGTGCCGGGGTTTGACGGGTTGTGGCTGAACTGCGGGCATTACCGCAACGGCTTGGTACTGGCGCCGGCGTCGTGCCAGTTGTTTGCCGATGTGATGCTGGGACGAGCGCCGATTATTGATCCGGCGCCGTATGCGCCTGCGGGCCGCATCTAGACAGTTAGTTTTTTTACTGCTTGGCAGACGGCTTTCGCGAGCAGGCTCGCTCCCACAGTTAACCTCGGGCGCTCACAGATTTTGTGTTCACCGCCGATCCAATGTGGGAGCGAGCCTGCTCGCGATGGGGCCCTCAATCCAGCCCCAATTTCTTCAGCCGATAGCGCATCGACCGAAACGACAGACTCAACCGTTGCGCCGCCGCCGTCCTGTTCCAGCGGGTTTCCTCCAGTGCCTGCAAGATCAGCTTCCTCTCGACGTTCTCCAGATAATCTTCCAGGTTGTCGATCTGCGTCAGATCCGCAATCGCGCCATCCGCCGCGCAGTTACCTTCGCTCAACCTTAGATCTTCAGTCTCGATCATGCGGTTCTCGCACAAGGTATGCGCCCGTTCGAGGACGTTTTCCAGCTCCCGCACATTGCCCGGAAAGCGGTAATTCTTCAGTGCCTCCAGGGCCTGCGGATGCAGGCGTGCCGCCGCTTGGCCGGTATCCTTGGCCAAGCGCTTGAGCATGTGAGCCGCCAGCACTTCAATGTCATCGCGGCGTGCGCGCAGGGACGGCACACGCAATTCGATCACGTTGAGACGGTAATAGAGGTCCTGACGAAAGCGCTCGGCGGTGACCTCTGCATCGAGGTCCTTGTGGGTTGCGCAGAGAATCCGCACATCAACCACGGTTTCCTGCTGACCGCCGACGCTGCGCACGGCTTTCTCCTGAATCGCCCGCAACAGTTTGACCTGCATCGACAGCGGCAAGTCCGCCACTTCATCAAGAAACAGCGTGCCGCCATGCGCGGCCTGAAACAGACCCGGTTTGTCCTCGACGGCTCCGGTGAAACTGCCTTTGCGATGGCCAAAAAACTCGCTTTCCATCAGCTCCGATGGAATCGCCCCACAGTTCACCGGCACGAATGGCTGACCGGCACGCGGGCCTTGTTCGTGAATCAGTCGCGCCACCAACTCTTTGCCACTGCCGGACTCGCCGCTGATGTACACCGGCGCCTGGCTGCGAGCGAGTTTGTCGATTTGCTTGCGCAGATTGCGCATTGGCAATGAATCGCCCAGCAACCGTCGATCAATCCTGATCGAAACGCCTCCCGCCGCCGGCATGCGCAGGGCCGTCGCGACCAGTTCGCGCAGCCGGGTCAGGTCCACCGGTTTGGTGAGGAAGTCGAACGCCCCGGCCTTCAACGCGTTGATTGCCGTTTCGAGGCTGCCATAGGCGGTGATCATCGCCACCGGCAATTGTGGATAACGTTGCTGAATGTGCTGTACCAACTCAAGCCCCGTGCCGTCGGGCAGGCGCATGTCGGTCAGGCACAGGTCGAAAGTCTCGCGGTGCAACAGCGCCTGGGCTTCCGTCAGATTGCGTGCGCTGAAGGTGTCGAGCTTCATCCGGCCCAGGGTGATTTCCAGGAGTTCGCGGATGTCCGGTTCGTCGTCGACGATGAGGATTTTTTGCCGTGGGCTCGTGTTCAACTTTGTTTCCGTCCGTGAGCAAAGGTGATGCGAAAGCAGCCGCCGCCTTGGCGTGGTTTGAAGTCTAGGCGCGCTTGGTTGCTTTCGCACAGCTCACGGGACAGATAAAGCCCAAGGCCGGTGCCCTGGTTGCTGGTCGTGAAGAACGGCTCGAATAAATGGGCCTGCTCATCAAGGGCCACGCCGGGACCGTTGTCCTGCACTTCGAGTACCGCCAACTGGCTGTCAGGGTCAATGAACAGGGCCAGCCAGAGTTCGGCTTGCTCGTGCAGAAGTCCGCTGTGACGCCAGCCATTGCGTAACAGATTGTCGAGAATTTGTGTGAGCTGGTTGGGGTCCATCAGGGTGCTGAAGTCGCCCGAGTTGATCCGCAAATGAATCAGCTGGCGCTCAGTGGCCTGTTCGCGGCTTTCGGCGACGAAGTTTTCCAGCCATGGTTTGAGATCCAGGCGTTGCGGGGCGCTCTGCTGGCGGCGGGACAGTTGCAGGACGTTTTCGATGACTCGATTCATGCGCTGGGAGTGATCTTGAATGATCTGCGTCAGACGCCGATCCGCGCCATCGAGTTCCTCGGATTCCCCCAGCAATTGCGCGGCGTGACTGATGGCGCCCAGTGGATTACGAATTTCGTGAGAAATACCGGCGGTCAAACGCCCCAGTGCGGCGAGTTTCAGTTGCTGGGCCTGCTGGGCGATTTGCGCGAGGTCTTCGAGAAACACCAGAGTTTGCTGGTTGGGGCTCTGCTCGAGGGCGATAAAGCTCGGCTGCAGTTCCAGGCCGTTACCGGGGATTTTCAGGCTCTGTGGGCGCAGGGTCGGGTTGTTCATCCACAGTTGCAGGCGATCGACCAGCGCGGTGGAGTAGTCGTCGATCAAATGGCCTTGAAGATGCGACTGCGCGAGT
Organism: Pseudomonas sp. NPDC087598; assembly: GCF_044743525.1. NCBI lineage: Bacteria > Pseudomonadati > Pseudomonadota > Gammaproteobacteria > Pseudomonadales > Pseudomonadaceae > Pseudomonas > Pseudomonas sp. NPDC087598. The sequence continues at coordinate 21,438 of NZ_JBIUWQ010000031.1, forward strand.
AAGGTCTGCGCGCTCTGGTTGGCCAGTTGCACCCGCCGTTGCGCGTCGATTACCAGGATCCCGGTGCGCATGCGTTGCAGGATCAGCGCGTTGAGCGCTTCCAGTCCGACAACTTCACTGGCTTTCTGCTCGGCCAATATTTCACTGACTTCCAGTCGCCGGATCAGCCCCTGCACCAGCAACGAGGCGGCAAAACACAGCGCGCCGAGGGTGCCGGCCTGCAAGTATTCATTGGCGCTCAGGGGATGGCTGAAACTCAGCAGAAAGCTCAAGGCGACAATGCCGAGGGCGCCAATGGCCGCGATCAGCAGGCCGATGCGTCGGCGCAGCAGGGTGTTGCTGATTGCCACCGAGACCACCAGCAAATTGCCGAGGGCACTGGCGACGCCGCCCGCTGCATAGAACAGGCCACACAACAGCAACACATCCACCAGCGCCAGACTGAACAACTGCGCCGGGCGCCGGGTGTTCTCGAGGAACACCACCAGCAGGATGTTCAGCACCAGATACAGCCAACTGCCGCCGCGCAGCAGATCGTCGTTGGCCGACGTCAGCAGGCGGTTGTCCATATTGCTGGAGATCAGCAGCACCAGTGTGATGCCGACGCTCAAACGGTAGAGATGATAAAGGCGCAGCAGACGCTGAGCCTGTTTGTGATCGGCGTTGGCGGCCTCAGCGATCACTGGCACCCGGGCCTTGCTCGAGATGAGCCTGGCTGCAATACCACTGTTGTTGAAGGCTCAGCGCGCGGTCGCGGGGCAGGTGTACGCCACAATGCGCGCAGCGCACCATCGGCGAGGCATCTTGCTGGCGCGGGGAGGGCGCGGACGAAGCAGGGGCCTTGAATTTGCGCCACAGCCATACCGCAGCAAAAATCAGGGCGATCCAGAATATTAAACGAAGCATGATGAGCAGCTTTTCGATTGATGATCCGGCAGTTTAGCCAAGGACCTGACCAGCGCACAGCGGATTAAAGCGCGGAAACGAAAAAGGGAGATCCGCAGATCTCCCTTTTCTGTGCATCCGGTGTGATCAGTCGAACACGCCGAAAGTCATGTAGCTGAACCACGAGCGATCGGTGTTGCTCGATTCCGGCTCCGGCTCTTCGATCACGTCGCCGTTCTCGTCTTTAGGTTTGAGCTCGTTCGGGATCGCATCTTTCGCGTCCTGGAACTGCTTCTGCACGTCCTGGTTGGCGCGGGTCTCTCCCGGCGGCAGTGGTGGACGCGATTCGATCAGGCCCAAAGTCGCCTTGCTCAGGAACGAACGGTTGTCGGCTTCGGCAACCCGTGGCACGAACTGGCCGTCTTGCAGGCTCGGGTGGTTCGGGTAGTTGAGCTTCAGGGTTTCCAGGCTGGTGGCCGCCAGATCGTCCAGGTGCAGACGCTGATAGGCTTCAGTCATCACCGCCAGGCCGTCGCCGACCGATGGGGTTTCCTGGAAGTTTTCCACCACGTAACGGCCACGGTTGGCAGCGGCAACGTATGCCTGACGGGTCAGGTAGTAGTCGGCCACGTGGATTTCGTAGGCGGCCAGCAGGTTGCGCAGGTAAATCATGCGCTGCTTGGCGTCCGGCGCGTAGCGGCTGTTCGGGTAGCGGCTGGTCAGCTGGGCGAACTCGTTGTACGAGTCACGCGCTGCGCCCGGGTCACGCTTGGTCATGTCCAGCGGCAGGAAGCGCGCCAGCAGGCCGACGTCCTGGTCGAAAGAAGTCAGACCTTTGAGGTAGTACGCGTAATCGACGTTCGGATGCTGTGGATGCAGACGAATGAAGCGCTCGGCAGCGGACTTTGCAGCTTCCGGCTCCGAGTTCTTGTAGTTGGCGTAAATCAGCTCCAGCTGCGCCTGATCGGCGTAGCGACCGAACGGATAACGCGACTCCAGAGCCTTCAGCTTGGCTGTGGCGCTGGTGTAGCTGTTGTTGTCCAGGTCAGTCTGAGCCTGCTGATACAGCTCGGCTTCGCTGAGGTTTTCGTCTACGACTTCCTTCGATGAGCAAGCAGCGGTCAATGCGAGGATGGCGATCAGCAGCAGGTGTTTCACTTGCATGGCGGCTTGCGTCCCTATGACGGCCGCTGTCTTGGGCGGGGCCGTCCTGTTATGATGAGCGCCCCGTTGAAAAGCCTCGGGGCAAAAGACGCCGTATTTAACCACAAGCGCGCAGCCGAAACCAAAAGCTGTGCCGACGCACAGTCAGAGCATGTCCGATAAAATTGAACTTCGCGCAGAGGTGCCGTCCGAATTGGGCGGCCAACGCCTCGATCAAGTCGCTGCCCAACTCTTCGCTGAGCACTCACGCTCGCGCCTTTCCGCCTGGATCAAAGAAGGTCGCCTGACTGTGGACGGGGCGGTCATCCGCCCTCGCGACATCGTGCACGGCGGTGCCATCCTTGAGCTGACTGCCGAGCAGGAAGCCCAGGGCGAGTGGATCGCCCAGGACATCGAGCTCGACATCGTCTATGAAGATGACGACATCCTGGTGATCAACAAGCCTGCGGGCCTGGTGGTTCACCCGGCTGCCGGTCACGCCGATGGCACCTTGCTCAACGCCTTGCTGCACCATGTGCCGGACATCATCAATGTCCCGCGCGCCGGTATCGTGCATCGTCTGGACAAGGACACCACCGGTCTGATGGTGGTGGCCAAGACCATTCAGGCGCAGACAAAACTGGTTGCCCAGTTGCAGAGCCGCAGTGTCAGCCGGATCTACGAATGCATCGTGATTGGCGTGGTGACTGCCGGCGGCAAGATCAACGCGCCGATCGGTCGTCACGGCCAGCAGCGCCAGCGCATGGCGGTGATGGAGGGGGGCAAGCCTGCCGTCAGCCACTATCGCGTGCTGGAGCGTTTCCGTTCCCACACCCACGTACGGGTGAAACTGGAAACCGGCCGTACTCACCAGATCCGTGTACATATGGCGCACATCAACTTCCCGTTGGTGGGCGACCCGGCGTACGGCGGTCGTTTCCGTATTCCGCCGGCGGCGAACCTGAACATGGTCGAAACCCTCAAGAACTTTCCGCGGCAGGCTCTGCACGCGCGGTTCCTTGAACTCGATCACCCGACGAGCGGTCAGCGCATGAGCTGGGAATCGCCGTTACCGGAAGACTTCGTCTGGCTGCTGACCCTGCTTAAACAGGATCGCGAGGCTTTCATCGGATGAACTGGCTGACGCCGGACTGGCCCGCGCCGGCCAGCGTCAGGGCCTGTGTCACCACCCGCGAGGGTGGTGTCAGCGAGGCGCCGTTCGACAGCCTTAATCTGGGCGATCATGTTGATGACCGCCCGCAGGACGTCGCCGAGAACCGTCGGCGCCTGACCGATCACTTCTCTATAAAGCCTGCCTGGCTGCAGCAAGTGCACGGCATTGTCGTGGCTCATGCTGATCCGGACGTGGTGGCAACCGCCGACGCCAGTTGGACGGCCACCCCCGGAATTGCCTGTGCGGCGATGACGGCGGATTGCTTGCCGGCATTGTTCTGCGACCGTGCAGGTACTCGCGTTGCCGCTGCGCACGCCGGTTGGCGTGGTCTGGCGGCGGGTGTGCTTGAAGCGACGCTCGACACGTTGGATGTACCGGCAGACGACGTGCTGGTCTGGCTCGGTCCGGCCATCGGCCCGCAAGCCTTTGAGGTCGGCCTGGAAGTTCGGGAAGTCTTCATCAATCAATTGCCTGAAGCAGCCGATGCCTTTGTACCGAGCAGCAATGCCGGCAAGTTCATGGCTGACATCTATAAGCTGGCTCGCCTGCGTCTGGCTGAACGTGGTGTCACCGCTGTTTATGGCGGCGGTTTCTGCACCGTCACCGATCCGCGCTTCTTCTCTTATCGCCGTGCCTCGCGCACTGGTCGCTTCGCCTCCCTTATCTGGCTCACCCGCTAGACTTGCCTGACCTGAATCAACCCACTGACGCTTGAATCTTCCAGAATCGACCGCATCTATAGCGGTATCTGGCAGGTTTCTTTATTCAGGATGGTTTTTAGGTCCGGCCTGCTCAAAAGGAAGGTGACTTATGCGAATAGACCGTTTAACCAGCAAATTGCAGTTGGCCTTGTCCGACGCCCAGTCGTTGGCAGTCGGCCACGATCATCCGGCCATCGAGCCGGCGCACTTGATGCAAGCCATGCTTGAACAGCAGGGTGGTTCGATCAAACCTCTGCTGATGCAGGTGGGCTTCGACGTCAACAGCTTGCGAAAAGAGCTGACCAAAGAGCTCGACCAATTACCGAAAATCCAGAACCCGACCGGCGACGTCAACATGTCGCAGGACCTGGCGCGCCTGCTCAATCAGGCTGATCGCCTGGCTCAGCAGAAGGGCGACCAGTTCATTTCCAGCGAACTGGTACTGCTCGCCGCGATGGACGAGAACAGCAAGCTCGGCAAGTTGCTGCTCGGCCAAGGCGTGAGCAAAAAAGCTCTGGAAAACGCGATCAACAACCTGCGTGGCGGCGAAGCGGTGAATGACGCCAACCACGAAGAGTCGCGGCAGGCGCTGGATAAATACACTGTCGACCTGACCAAGCGTGCCGAAGACGGCAAGCTTGACCCGGTGATCGGCCGTGACGACGAGATCCGTCGCACCATTCAGGTTCTGCAACGCCGCACCAAGAACAACCCGGTGCTGATCGGTGAGCCTGGTGTGGGTAAAACCGCGATTGCCGAAGGTCTGGCCCAACGCATCATCAACGGCGAAGTGCCGGACGGCCTTAAAGGTAAACGTCTGCTGTCGCTTGATATGGGCGCGCTGATTGCCGGTGCCAAGTATCGCGGTGAGTTCGAAGAGCGCCTGAAATCGCTGCTCAACGAACTGTCGAAGCAGGAAGGGCAGATCATTCTGTTCATCGACGAACTGCACACCATGGTCGGCGCCGGCAAGGGCGAAGGTTCGATGGACGCCGGCAACATGCTCAAGCCTGCACTGGCCCGCGGCGAGTTGCACTGCGTCGGCGCGACCACGCTCAACGAGTATCGCCAATATATAGAGAAGGACGCGGCGCTCGAGCGACGCTTCCAGAAAGTGCTGGTGGATGAGCCGAGCGAAGAAGACACCATCGCTATCCTGCGTGGCCTCAAGGAACGTTACGAGGTTCACCACAAGGTGGCGATCACCGACGGCGCGATCATCGCGGCAGCGAAGCTCAGCCATCGTTACATCACTGATCGGCAACTGCCGGACAAGGCCATCGACTTGATCGATGAAGCCGCCAGCCGTATCCGCATGGAAATCGACTCCAAGCCGGAAGTGCTCGATCGTCTGGAACGTCGCCTGATTCAGTTGAAAGTGGAATCCCAGGCACTGAAGAAAGAAAGCGACGAAGCGGCGATGAAACGCCTGGAAAAACTTCAGGAAGAAATCGCTCGCTTGGAGCGCGAGTATTCGGACCTGGAAGAAGTCTGGAACTCGGAGAAAGCCGAGGTGCAGGGTTCTGCACAGATTCAGCAGAAGATCGAACAGTCGCGTCAGGAACTGGAAGCTGCACGCCGCAAGGGTGACCTGAACCGCATGGCCGAGTTGCAGTACGGGGTGATCCCGGATCTGGAACGCAGCCTGCAAATGGTCGATCAGCATGGCAAGAGCGAAAACCAGTTGCTGCGCAGCAAGGTGACTGAGGAAGAAATCGCTGAAGTCGTGTCGAAGTGGACCGGCATCCCCGTGTCGAAAATGCTCGAGGGCGAGCGCGACAAGCTGATGAAGATGGAAAGCCTGTTGCACAAACGGGTGATCGGCCAGGAAGAGGCGGTGGTCGCTGTGGCCAACGCAGTACGGCGTTCGCGTGCCGGGTTGTCCGACCCGAATCGTCCGAGCGGCTCGTTCATGTTCCTCGGCCCGACCGGTGTCGGTAAAACCGAGCTGTGCAAGGCGCTGGCCGAATTCCTCTTTGATACAGAAGAGGCGATGGTGCGGATCGACATGTCCGAGTTCATGGAGAAACACTCCGTGGCTCGCTTGATCGGTGCGCCACCGGGATACGTCGGCTACGAGGAGGGCGGTTATCTGACCGAAGCAGTACGCCGCAAGCCTTACTCGGTGATCCTGCTGGACGAAGTCGAGAAGGCGCATCCGGATGTGTTCAACATCCTCTTGCAAGTGCTTGAGGACGGTCGTCTGACTGACAGCCATGGCCGTACGGTGGACTTCCGCAATACAGTGATCGTCATGACCTCGAACCTCGGTTCGGTGCAGATCCAGGAACTGGTCGGTGATCGTGAGGCCCAGCGCGCGGCAGTAATGGACGCGCTGACTTCGCACTTCCGTCCGGAATTCATCAACCGGGTCGATGAAGTGGTGATCTTCGAGCCACTGGCGCGGGATCAGATTGCGGGCATTACCGAGATCCAGTTGGGTCGCCTGCGTACGCGTCTGGCTGAGCGTGAGCTGAAGCTGGAACTGAGCCCAGAAGCCATGGATAAGCTGATTGCCGTCGGTTACGACCCGGTCTATGGCGCGCGTCCACTGAAACGGGCGATTCAGCGCTGGATCGAAAACCCGCTGGCGCAATTGATCCTCTCGGGTCATTTCATGCCAGGTGATACCGCCACCGGCGCTGTCGAGAACGACGAAATCGTTTTCAACTAAGTCCAAACGCCAATGAAAATTGGCAGGCCCCACATTGTGGGGCCTTTTTTTTCGTTAGGCTGTTGAACTCAAAGGAAAAGGCTTGTAAAGTGCGCCCCGCAGTCAGTCGCCAAGACGGTCTCAGCTCACTGAGTTGAAATCTGAAATAAGTTGCAAATCATTAACTTGAAAGCAATTTAGGGGGTTGACAGAGGTGATCTAGGTTGTAGAATAGCGCGCCTCAGACACACGAACGCAGCGATGCGAACGAAGTCTAAGAGCTGTAAGTTTCACCGTTGTAAATTGAAATATGTAGTTCCGTGATAGCTCAGTCGGTAGAGCAAATGACTGTTAATCATTGGGTCCCAGGTTCGAGTCCTGGTCACGGAGCCAATTTCAAGCCGGGGTATAGCGCAGTCCGGTAGCGCGCCTGCTTTGGGAGCAGGATGTCAGGAGTTCGAATCCCCTTACCCCGACCATATTAAAAATCCTCGTATCGAAAGATACGGGGATTTTTTTTGCCTGAAATTTTTGCGCTTGTGCAGCAGCGTGGAACGCCACATTACATGCTTGCTCCGGTCGTGGCTGCTGGGGATGGGGCTTTAAAGAAAAGGCGAGAAATTGGCGCGTGTAAGGTATTTATCGGTGACTCTAGGTGCTACCGCCTGTCCGGACTGTCAGGAATGACAGGTGTAAAAAATCACTGATCGGACTAAAAAAAGCTGTAGTCAGCTTTTTTCTTACCTATTCAAGAGGAATGAATCATGTCCGACGAACAAGAAACCTCAGGCGCAGTTCCAGAATATCCTAACCCGCCCAAGCCCATATCGCCGCCTTACGTAGTTACCCCGAAGGAGGGTGACCCCGTAAATCAGCGATTCCTCGTAAAAGGCGGCGGGCATGCTCGTCATCGCGTAAGAGTCGTAACTCCTGGGAAAGAGGATGCCCTTAGCGCTGAGTTTATGATGGGAGGGGATGGTCATTTTGATCTGACTATTAACCAAAGCGTACCCAAAGGAAGGTTCTGCTTTCAGATACTGTTGTGGGATAGGGGTAATGCGTTGGGACGTAGCGATACTCGCTGTGTTGAGGTGATCTGATTAGTTACCTCCTCTGGTTGAAGCGCCCGGTTTTGAAACCGGGCGCTTCTTTCCACTACAGGAGCCGCTAAAATAAGCACCAACGGGGCCTTTCAAGCTGTTCAGGCGCCGTCTTGATCCTTCAGGTGCTCGAACAGGCCTTTAGGCATTTTCTTGCCATTGGCTTCGAAATTGGCCTCCACATTGTTATAGGCTTCTTGTTCATCGATGAAGCCGTCATGGTTGGTGTCGATCTTGTCGAAGTCTGACTTTGGCGCGACCTTGAGGAATTCGGCGCGGGATACCTTGCCGTCGCCGTCGGTATCAGTCTTTGCCATCGACGCATCGCCACATTTGCCTTCACCGCATTTGCCCTCCGGCGCTTTCACCGAGGTTTCTGCCGAGGCCACCATGTAGCCCTGAGCCAGCGGCTGTGCAGCGAATACCGAGCCGGACAACATCAGGCCGCCAGCCAGCGCAGCGCCGAGCAGGCCAATGGATTTTTTACCGAGAGTCGAAGTGCGGGACATTTACATTCTCCTGGGCTGCGCAACGCAACCACACGTTAAGGACGAGAGCCTGAGCAGGTGTTGCTCGGGTGTGGCCATTAAGCGGTGGCGGTGTATCGCGACTGTGTCGCGGAGCGGGGGAGTTTGTAAGCGAAGGTGGGATATAGAGAGCGCAGATACACTAGGAGACAGAATCGCAAAGCAAATGTAGGAGTGAGCCTGCTCGCGATAGCGGTGTGTTAGATGACAAAGATGTCGTCTGACACACCGCTATCGCGAGCAGGCTCACTCCTACAGTTTTTTAGTGCAGTTTCAGGCGCGGTTCAGTGCCCCGGCCAATCTTGCTGCCCAGCATCAGCATCGCCGTGCGGAATGGCCCGTACAGCGCCATCTGGTGCATGCGGTACAGCGACACGTAAAACATCCGCGCCAGCCAGCCCTCAAGCATTACGCTGCCGGTCAGGTTGCCCATCAAGTTACCCACAGCGGAAAAACGCGACAGCGAAATCAGCGAACCGTAGTCGGTGTACTTGTACTCCGGCAGGGTCTTGCCTTCGATGCGCAGCTTCAGCGATTTGGCCAGTAACGAAGCCTGCTGGTGCGCCGCTTGCGCCCGTGGCGGTACATTGCGGTCGGTTCCCGGTTGCGGGCACGCCGCGCAGTCACCGAAAGCGAAGATGTTCTCGTCGCGGGTGGTTTGCAGCGTCGGCAGCACCTGCAGTTGGTTGATGCGATTGGTTTCCAGACCGTCGATGTCCTTGAGGAAACCCGGTGCCCGGATACCGGCCGCCCAGACCTTGAGGCTGGCCTTGATCTCGTTGCCGTCGGCGGTGATCAGGCTGTCGGCCGTCACTTCACTGACCGAAGCATTGGTCATCACGTTGACGCCGAGTTTCTCCAGCGTCTTGTGCACCGGCCCGCCGATGCGCTCCGGCAGGGCAGGCAACACCCGTGGGCCGGCTTCGATCAGGGTGATGTGCATATTTTCCGGTTTGATCCGGTCGAGGCCATAAGCGGCCAGTTCATGCGCAGCGTTGTGCAGTTCTGCCGCCAGTTCGACACCGGTCGCACCGGCACCGACGATGGCCACGCTGATCTGCTCGACCACATCGGTCTGCCCCGCGTGCGCCCGCAGATAATGGTTGAGCAGTTGCTGGTGGAAGCGCTCGGCCTGTTTGCGGGTGTCGAGGAACAGGCAATGTTGCGCCGCGCCCAGAGTACCGAAATCGTTTGTGGTGCTGCCGACCGCGATCACCAGCGAGTCGTACTGCACTTCACGCGCCGGTACCAGCTCTACGCCGTTTTCATCGTACGTCGCGGCCAGCTGGATTTTTTTCTGTGCGCGATCGAGCCCGCTCATGCGCCCCAGCTGGAACTCGAAGTGGTTCCATTTGGCCTGGGCGACATAGTTGAGTTCGTCTTCGGAAGAGTTCAGCGATCCGGCGGCCACTTCGTGCAACAGCGGTTTCCAGATGTGCGTCAGGTTTGCGTCGACCAGCATCACACTGGCCGTGCCACGCTTGCCCAGAGTCTTACCCAGACGGGTAGCCAACTCCAGACCGCCGGCGCCGCCGCCGACAATAACAATACGATGGGACATGGGGATAACTCGCAAGGTTTTTAAAGGAAATCGGTGCAGTTATCCGAGCGAGCGCCAGGCAGCTCATAGCGTCAGGTAACTGATAAATCGGCTCAACAGGCCCAGACCAATGGTCACTGCCAGCACCAGCACCAGGAGCATCCACGGCCGGAATGGCCGGCGCTCGACACGGTGTTGGGACAGTTGCAGGTACTCTTCGACATGCTTTTGGTCTTCGGGGTTCAGGCGGCTGGTCATATTGGCCTCGTCAGGTAGACGTTGCTGAATGTGCAGAAGCTACAGCGGTTTTCAACCGGGGTTGAACGCAGCATAGCCGCTGTCCGGAACAGGCTCGACGGACACGCCATCATCGAGGCGAATGATCCCGCTTTGTAACACTCGCGCAGTAATTCCGCCATGCCCGCGCACCGCTTGAAAGGTGCCGGGGCCGAGGTTGTTCTGCAAGCGTGCGCAGGGCTGACACCAGCCAGTGGTCTCGAATATTGCCTGACCGATGCGAAAGCGCCGACCCTTTAGGCTAAACAAATTGATACCGCTGATAACGAGGTTGCGCCGCAGATCTTCAGGCTTGATCGGTTGATCGGCGGGACGCCCCATCAATGCGCTGATCACCGCCAGGTGCTCCCACTGGATCAACGTCACCTGCCGCGCGTTGCGCACACCGGGGCGGGCGTGATCCCCCGTCAGTCCAGCCTCCAGGCGGGCTTCCACGGCATCGAGTTCGATCATCGGCCCGCGGGATTCGGGACGCACACCAATCCAGCGCACCGTGCCGGTTTGCGGGACATCGGCGATCAATTGCTGAAGCGGCGTCACAGGCTTATTCCGACATCAAAGACGATGCTGCGGCCCAGGTTGCTACGCAGAAAGTCCGGCGCATCCGGGTGGGCGAACAGCACGCGGGCGAAGGTCGGGCCGACGAGTGACAGCGATCGCCAACCCTGACGCAAGTATTCGGTAGGCGGGGGGAAATGACTGTTCAGGTCGAGCACCTCACGCTTGAGGCTGGCGAAGGCAATGATGTCCAGTTCGCCCAGATCCATCCCGCGTTCCTTATAGTTGTGCGCTTTTTTGCGCAGGGTCGGCGCCAGTCGCAGCAGAAATTCGTTGGCCGGAATCCGGCGCGGCTTGGCTTCGCGGCGCACCAGTTGGCTGAGGGAAAACGCACTGCGCCGCCGCTGCAACTCGTCGCGCCATTCGTCGTTGAGGCGTCGGCCTTCATCCAGGACGAAGAACACCTCGAAATTGGCATCCCGAAACAGCACGTCCGGCGGCTCGCCGGCGGGCGCGAATTCGTCGGCGCGGTAGGGAATGTTCAGGCCTTGCAGCAGGCGCTGGCAGACCCAACGCTCACGCTCCCATTTGCGGGCATTGGACAGGAACGCGTTGGCCTGCTCGGCCGCGATGGTCAGCAGGCGTAAATAATCTGAGTCATCCATAGGCCCAAGCTTAGCGTTCAAATGCGACAAGCAGATAGCTTTGCATCGAGCGGTGTAGACTTTTCAGCACAGGAATGGCACCCAAAGGAATTTGTGAGGATAAGGAATCATGATCGGGGCTGAACTGCTTTCCACCACAAGCCTGACGCTCGGTTGGCTGATTTACCTGCCGGTACTGCTCTGGGCGATCGTGCGAGCGCCGTGGGTCGAGTTGTTCAGTGACAGTCGTCGCCAGCACCTGTTGTTCGGTACGGTGTTCGCGTTGTTTCTCTTGTGGCTGGTGCGCAGGGATTTCGATACCGGCGTGTCGTACCACTTCATCGGCATGACTGCCGTGACGCTGCTGCTCGACTGGCCGCTGGCGATTGTCGGTGGACTGGTGGCGCAAGTCGGTTTGTTGCTGCTCGGGCGTCAGGATCTCGCGGCGCTCGGGGTCAACGGCACATTGTTTATCCTGCTGCCGGTGCTGATCACCGAGTGCGTGGCGATTCTCGTCGAGCGCGCGCAGCCGCGGAATCCGTTCGTATACATCTTCTGCTCAGGCTTTTTTGCGGCCGCGCTGTCAGCCCTGTTGTGTTTGATCCTGAGCCTGACACTGCTGTGGTACGACGGCCTCTTTGCCATGCCGGAGTGGCTGGAAGATTTCATCGGGTATCTGTGGTTGCTGCTTTTTCCCGAGGCGTTCATCAACGGCATGGTGATCAGCGCACTGGTGGTGTTCTGTCCGGAATGGCTGGAGACCTTCAACCGCACACGCTACCTTTCGGCGCCGTGGAACGACGACGATCCGAAGTCTTGATCCACATCAAACCCGCCACGCGCGGGAAATTTCATGCTCGCGCAAATCCTTTCAGGAGCAGCGGCATGAGTGTTTACGAGTGGGCGAGGCAGGAAACCCGGCAGAGTCTGGAGATGGCGCAGGAGGTGGGGTTCGATCCGGGCTTGAGCCTGCGGGCCTTGCTCAGTGCAGTGGTGCAACAGAGCAAGGCCGTGCGCAACGCCGAGGACCTGGCCGACGAGTTGCGCTTTCTCGCGGAAAACCTCGACGACAATCAGGATTACGGCTTTATGCGGCCCTGACCGGATCAGTGACGCGGGTCGAAATCGCCAGAAAACATTTCGTCCTCGGCATCCGGAGCAACTGGAATCTTGTGTTCTTCCGACGCCCAGGCGCCGAGGTCGATCAGTTTGCAGCGATCGGAGCAGAACGGACGGAATTTGTTTTCCGGGGTGAATTCCACGGGAGCGCCGCAGGTCGGGCATTCAACGGTTGGGATCTGGCTCATGATTGGCCTCCACTTAAAGTCAGGTAAAAGTCATGCAGGCGCTCGACCTCGCTGTGCAGCCAGGCGAGGTCGCGGTCGTTGACCACCACGTCGTCGGCACGGCTCACACGGTCTTCACGGCTCGACTGGGCCGCTAGGATCGCCTGAACCTGCTGTTCGCTGGTCTGGTCACGCTGCAAGGTGCGTTCGATCTGCAGTTGTTGCGGGGCGTCGATCACCAGGATTCGCTGGGTCATCGCGTATTGTCCGGATTCGATCAGCAGCGGTGAAACCAGAATCGCGTAAGGCGATTGTGCCTGCGCCAGATGATCAGCGATTTCCTTGGCGATCAGCGGATGCAGCAGGGCTTCGAGCCAGCGGCGTTCTTCCGGGACCTCAAAGATCAGCTTGCGCAGGGCGGCGCGATCGAGTGTGCCGTCAACCTGCAACACGCCAGCACCAAAGTGCTCGGCAATCTTCGCCAGCGCCGGACGCCCCGGCTCGACCACCCAGCGCGCCGCGTGATCGGCGTCGACCACATGGATGCCAAGGTCGATGAAGTGCTGGGCCGCAGCGCTTTTGCCGCTGCCGATGCCGCCGGTCAGACCGAGAATCCAGGGTTTTTCCACAGGGGTATTCATTTCAAACCGACAAACTGCCAATAGAAGTCGGTTATTTGACCACCCCAGAGCAAGGCAATCCAGCCGGCAATTGCCAGATAGGGGCCGAAGGGTATCGGTGTTGAGGTTTTTTGCTCACGCACGCGTAGCAGAATCACCCCGATGACCGCCCCCACCAACGATGAGAGCAGAATCGTCAGCGGCAGAATCTGCCAGCCTCCCCAGGCGCCGAGCAACGCCAGCAGCTTGAAATCGCCGTGACCGATGCCGTCCTTGCCAGTCAGCAGCTTGAACAGCCAGAACACCGACCACAGCGCCAGATAACCGGCCACCGCGCCCCACAAGGCATCGTGTAACGGCACGAACATCCCGAAACTGTTGACGATCAGCCCCAGCCACAACAAGGGCAGCACCAGCACATCGGGCAGCAGTTGATGCTCGGTGTCGATCAGGCTCATCGCCAACAAGCCCCAGGTGAGAAAAATCAACAGACAGGCCGGCCAGCCAAATCCGACATGCCAGGCGATGAATGCCGAGAGCAGTCCACAGGCCAGTTCAGTCAGTGGATAGCGTTTGCTGATGGGGGTGGTACAGGCCGAGCAGCGTCCACGCAGCCACAGATAACTGAGCAGCGGGATGTTTTCCCAGGCACGGATTCGATGCGCGCAATGCGGGCACTCGGAGTGGGGCAGCATCAGGTTATAGGTGGGCAGCGGTGTTTCACTGGGCAGGCCGAGCACATCCTGGGCCTGCTGGCGCCAATCGCGCTCGAGCATTTTCGGCAGGCGCCAGATCAGTACATTGAGAAAACTGCCGACCACCAGGCCGAGCAACAATGCTGTGCAGACAAAAGCCAGCGGATAGAGGGCAAACAGTTCGTCGATAGGCATGTCAGATCGCTGAGCCGAGTTGGAAAATCGGCAGGTACATGGCGACTACCAGACCACCGACGATCACCCCCAGGACCACCATGATGAACGGCTCCATGAGGCTGGTGAGGTTGTCGACCATGTTATCCACTTCGTCCTCGTAAAACCCTGCGACCTTGTCGAGCATTTCGTCCAGCGCACCGGACTCTTCACCGATCGCGGTCATTTGCACGGCCATATTGGGAAACACGCCGGTGGTGCGCATCGAAAAATTCAACTGCATGCCGGTGGACACATCCTGGCGGATGCGCAATATCGCGCGTTTGAACACCACGTTGCCGGCGGCGCCGGCCACCGAGTCGAGGGCTTCCACCAGCGGCACACCAGCAGCAAAAGTCGTCGACAGGGTCCGGGCAAATCGGGCCACGGCAGACTTGTACATCAATGTGCCCACCAACGGCAGTTTCAGCAGCCAGGTGTCTTTGCGGTCGCGCAAGGCCTGAGACTTTTTCAGGGCATGGCGGGTGCCGAAAATCGCCGCCGCCAATACACCGAGAATCGCCCACCACCATTGCTGCATGAATTCCGAAAGGCTGATGACCATCAGGGTGAACGCCGGCAGTTCGGCGCCGAAGCCGGAAAATACCGACTGGAACTGCGGCACCACTTTCACCAGCAGAATCCCGGTCACCACCGCCGCGACCAATACGACGGCGCTAGGGTAGGTCATGGCTTTCTTGATCTTGGCCTTGAGCGCTTCGCTTTTTTCCTTATAGGTCGCGACCCGCTCCAGCAACGTATCGAGGGCACCGGACTGTTCGCCGGCATCCACCAGGTTGCAATACAACTCGTCGAAGTATTGCGGCTTCTTGCGCAGCGCGTTGGCGAAACTGTTACCTGCAGCGACTTCCTGTTTCACCTCGTCGACCAGTTTGCGCATCGCCGGGTTTTCGAAACCTTCGCCGATGATGTCGAAGGACTGCAACAACGGTACACCGGCCTTCATCATGGTCGCCATCTGCCGCGTGAACAGGGCGATGTCCTGAGCCTTGATGCGTTTACCAAAGCTCAGTATCGAGGCGGATTTCTTGCGCACCTTGCCCGGGTTGATCCCCTGCTTGCGCAGTTGCGCCTTGATCAGCGCCGGGTTGAGCCCGCTCAGCTCGCCGGTCAGTTTGCTGCCTTTCTTGTCCGTGCCTTCCCAGGCGTAAATACTGGTTTTCGCTGCCTTGACCGCCATGTTCAGTCCTTGGTGACCCGGTTGATTTCTTCCAGGCTGGTGATGCCTTGCATGGCCTTGTGCAGGCCCGACGTACGCAGGTCATCGAAGCCGTCGCGGCGCATCTGGATGTCGATTTCCAGCGAGTTGCCTTCGGCCATGATCAGTCGTTGCAGTTCAGCTGTGTTCTTCACCACTTCATAAATCCCCACGCGCCCCTTGTAGCCGCCATTGCAGTGATCGCAACCGACCGGTTCGTAGATCGTGAAACTGCCGATGCGTTCCTCGGGGAAACCTTCCTTGATCAGGGTTTCGCGGGGAATCTCGATGGCTTTCTTGCAGTGGCTGCACAGCTTGCGCGCCAGCCGCTGGGCGATGATCAGGCTGACGGAGGTGGCGATATTGAAGCCGGGGATGCCCATGTTGTGCAGACGGGTCAGGGTTTCCGCCGCGCTGTTGGTGTGCAGGGTCGAAAGAACCAGGTGACCGGTTTGTGCGGCCTTGATGGCGATCTCGGCGGTTTCGAGGTCACGGATCTCGCCGACCATGATCACGTCCGGGTCTTGCCGCAGAAACGAGCGCAGGGCCTGGGCGAAATCCAGCCCCTGTTTCGGGTTGACGTTGACCTGGTTGATACCTTCCATGTTGATCTCTACCGGGTCTTCGGCGGTGGAGATGTTGATGTCGACGGTATTGAGAATGTTAAGCCCGGTGTACAGCGACACGGTCTTGCCCGAGCCAGTGGGCCCCGTGACCAGAATCATGCCTTGTGGCTGTTTGAGTGCGGCCATGTACAAGTCTTTCTGCGCCGGCTCGTAGCCGAGCGCGTCGATGCCGATCTGCGCGCTGGACGGGTCGAGAATCCGGATCACCACTTTTTCGCCCCACAGGGTCGGCAGCGTATTGACCCGGAAGTCGATCGACTTGCTCTTCGACAGGCGCATCTTGATCCGCCCGTCCTGGGGTTTGCGCCGTTCCGAGATGTCGAGGCTGGCCATGACCTTCAAGCGCGCCGCAATGCGCCCTGCCAGTTGAATCGGCGGCTTGGCCACTTCGCGCAGAATGCCGTCGGTGCGCACGCGCACCCGATAGTTCTTTTCGTAAGGCTCGAAGTGCAGGTCGGAAGAACCGCTCTTGATCGCGTCCAGCAGCATCTTGTGAACGAAGCGCACCACCGGCGCATCGTCGGCGTCGAGTCCGCCGATGGCGTCCTGCTTGCTGTCGTCGATGGATTCGACATCCACGCCATCGAGGTCGACGTCGGCCATGTCTTCGAGGCCGCTGGCGTGGGTGTCGAAGAACTTTTCGATGGCATCGGTGAGCTTGTCGTCCTCGACCAGAATGGCTTCGGTGCTCAGCCCGGTGCTGAACTGGATGTCATTGATCGCCTGATGATTGCTCGGGTCGGAAATCCCCACGAACAGTTTATTTCCGCGTCGCCACAAGGGCAGGGCGTGATGCTGGCGAACCAGTTTTTCACTGACCAGGCCCTTGGGCTGGGTTTCCTTGTCCAGGCAATTAAGATCCATGAAGGCCATGCCGAAGTGCTCCGAAGCGATCTCGGCCACCTGCCAGCTCTTCACCAGTTTGTTCTGCACCAGATAACTCACCAGCGACAGGCGATTGCGCTGGGCCTGTTGCCAGGCCTGCTGGGCGCTTTTTTCCGTAAGCAGTTCGGCCTGCACCAATTGCTTGGCCAGACCGCTCAGAGCGATGTCATTCATGGGGATTCCGCACGCTTGCAGTTCATGACTTATAGCCTAGTCAAGTGACAGCGCCAAACACCCTCGGTGCAGGTGACAAAAAGTGTCAGATAGTGCGGTTGCAGGTTGTAGGAAACGGCGTCGAAGGTGCGTTGTGCCCAATGCGCGGGGGCTGAAAGACGTTGGCATGGCCTATGCTGCGTCCCTTTCAGATCATGAGATTTCGACTCATGCATGGAGCGTGTCTATGAAAAAGCAACAAGGTTTTACTCTGATCGAGCTGCTGATCGTGGTGGCGATCATCGGGATTCTGGCGACCATCGCCTTGCCGCAATATTCCAAATATCAGGCGCGATCCAAGGTAACGGCTGGATTGGCAGAGATCAGCGCGCTGAAAGTGCCCTTTGAAGACACCATTAATCAAGGTACCGATCCAACGCTGACACTGGTTGCCGGTAGCGCTACGGCGACTACTTCCAACTGTACACTGGCGGCTTCGGGCACGGCTTCGACAGGTGCCGGTTCGATTACCTGCACGCTGGTCGCCGCTCCAGGTCCGGTCTTGGGTAAAACGATCACGCTCACCCGTACCGGTGCTGCAACCGGTAGTACGTCGGGCGTTTGGAGCTGTGCTACGACCGTTAACGCGGACTACTCGCCAAAGGGCTGTACTGCCAGCGGTACGTAATGTCAGGTCTTGTCTGATCAATAAATGCCCCGCAATGCGGGGCATTTTTTATTGCCTGAAGCGTCACAAAAGCTTCAATAATTTCAGCGCTTTAGGAACTTTCCGAAAAACCGCAACTTGCATGTGAATTTTGCACATGTCATGCAATTTGCATGAATCCGGAAATTTGAGATATTTATAAGGTGTTGATTTATAACGGTTTTATGTGTTCTGAAAAGTTGGCACAGCGTTCGCAATATATCCAGTAACCCTGCTGACAAGACATCCAGCAGACTTTCCAGAAAAACAGGAGTTACTCGTATGAAGAAGTTCGCTATCACTGCCGCTGCTGCTACCGCGCTGACCCTGACAATGGCTTCCGGTGCGTTTGCACAATCCACCCAGGCTACCCAGGCTCCAATGACTCTGGCCGCCGGTGAAATGACCAAGGCTAAAGAAACTACTTCCGATACCTGGATCACTACCAAAGTCAAAAGCGACCTGGTTACCGAAAAAGGCATCCCAGGCACCGACATCAAAGTAGAAACCAACAAAGGTGTGGTATCGCTGTCGTCGACTGTAGCTATCACCGAAGCTCAGAAAACCACCGCGGTGAACATCACCAAGAAAATCAAAGGCGTCAAAGCGGTCTCCGCTGACGGCCTGAAAGCCGAGTAAGGCATGACTTCTCGCCTGGACGGGGAGAAGGCGCGACAGACGGGCCGAGCAATACGTCTGCCGCAACTTTAGAGTTCATGCGAACGGTCACACGGAAGTGACCATTACAGGCCCCGCCATTCGTGTCGGGGCCTGTTTTATTTGGTGCGCAAAAAAACATGTGGGAGCGAGCCTGCTCGCGAAAGCGCTCTGTCAGCCGACGAAGATGTCGACTGACGTAACGCATTCGCGAGCAGGCTCGCTCCCACATGGGTTTGGTGTCGGGTCAGTTGCCGCGTTTGCTGGTGATCTCGCGCAGGCGGTTGCCTTCGAAACGCAGGTATTGGTACATGCCGTTGCTCGGGCCGTAGGTCCATTCCTCGACCTGAAACTCTTCGCGGCGATTGGCACTGCGCTTGTAGCCCAGTGCATCGCGGCTGACCGGTTCACCGCACTTCTGCAGTACCTCGCTGGAGCGGTCGCCGAGGCTTACCAACTGGCTGCCGCAGCGCAGGGTATCGGACGCTGAAGCCTGCCCGGCCACGAGCGTCAATGACATTACCCACAGCCACTTACCTTTCATCATTCGGCATCCAGATGCATTTGCGTCACCACTCGACCATCGCTTTCGGCTTCGCCGAGATTAGCGTCGATAAAGTACACGCGGTCATCCGCCAACTGACCCTTGTCCACCAAATAGTCCTTGATGCTGCTGGCACGATCCTGACCCAACTGTCGCAGCAATACATCGCTGGAACTCCAGAACTGGATGACGCCGTCGCGCATTTTCGCCGTGCGCTCTTCCTTGCCCAGATCCTTCCATTCGGCCGGTGGCTGGGTTTTCAGACGAGTACGGTAAATGCCTTCCAGCAGTGGGCCTTTTTCGCCTTCCGGCACTTGCAGCAAGGAGGCCTGGGCGGGAACCTTGTCGCCACGACGCTGGAGCATCTTGTAGTAGTTGTACTGGTATTCACGTTCCAGACGCTGTTCGGCGAGCAATGGGCCGTCGCTGCTTTTCGCGGCAGTGCCTTCGATTTCCAGACGCAGGGCCGGACGCTCCTTGAGCGCCTGCGACAGTTTCACCAGCGCGGCTTCGGCGTCCTTGTTCAATTCGCTGGAGCCCGGCGCAAACGATACAGTGCCAAGGTCCTCGGAACCGCCACCGCTGACCAGTCCGCCGATCAACTTGAACGGCGCCGCTGCGGCTTTGACGATCAGGTTGCGCAGGGTTTGCCAGACAATCGGCATCACGCTGAATTGCGGGTTGTTCAGGTCGCCGGTTACCGGCAGTTCGATGGAGATCTTGCCATCAACGTCCTTGAGCAAGGCAATCGCCAGTTTCAGCGGCAGGCTCACGGCATCCGGGCTGTCGACCTTTTCACCGAGTTGCAGTTGCTCGACCACCACTTTGTTCTCGGCTTTCAACTGGCCCTTGGTGATCAGGTAATGCAGGTCGAGGTTGAGCCGGCCCTTGCGGATGCGGTAACCGGCGAATTTTCCGGAGTAGGGCGTCAGCGTGGTCAGCTCGACTCGCTTGAAGCTGGTGGCGATGTCGAGGCTGGCCATCGGATCGAATGGATTGACCGCGCCCTTGATGGTTACCGGCGCATAGCGGTCGACCTTGCCTTTGACGTCGACACTCGCGGGTTTCGCCTGACGGCTGTCGATGGTGCCGATCTGCCCGTTCAATTGCTGAACGGCGGTGGCGAAGTTCGGCGTCAGGCTGAAGTCGGCAAAGTTGGCCGAGCCGTCGTTGATGGCGATAGCGCCGATGTGAATGCCCAGCGGTTTGTCTTTGCTGGCCGGTTTGGCAGCGGCGGTTTTTGCTCCGCTGTCGGCTGGTTGCGGAATCAGCAGATCGTCGATATTGGTGGTGCGGTCATCGTTGATCATGAAGCGCACGTACGGCTGGAACAGGTTGACCTTGTCGATCGACAGGCTGTCGCCGTGCTGATAGTTGAGGCCTTCCACGACCACTTGCTGCCACTTGAGAAAGTCGCGGGTCTTCAGGGTGTCGAGGGTGTGCAGTTGATCGACCTGAGCGCGGCCGGTCACGCTGAGCGCAAGCGGATCGGTGCTTTTGAGGTTGACCTTGAGATCACTGCCGAGCATGCCGCTACGCAGTTCGAGGCGAATGAACGGATTGATGTAGGACTGCGCGACACGCAGGTCGATGTCCTGGGTTTTCACGTTGAGCTGGGCGGTGACCGGTGCGAGATTGACTACGCCGTCGGCCATGAGCTTGCCTTGTTTGCCCACACCGGTGTCGAGCTTGAGCTTGAAGGGCGAGCCGTTGAGGCTGTCGAAGTCCTGCAAATCGAGGTTCAGCGGCGTGATATCGATAGCGACTTGCGGCTTCGCCGAGCGGTCGGCCAGGTGCACTTTGTAGTCACGCAGTTGCACATCCTTGAGCAACACCTGCCAAGGCTTGCTCGGGGCGCTCGGCTCAGGCTTCGGCGAGTCGGCGGCGGCCGGTGTGGTTGCGGGTTCTGCGGCGGCTTTGGCGGCGGGTTTCGACGGCTGGCTGGCGAACAGTTTCTGCCAGTCCAGTTGGCCATCGGCTTCGAGGGCGGCCCAGGTTTCCAGTTTATTGCTGCGGATCTTGCCGACCACCACTTGCTGTTTGGCCAGATCGACGCTGGTTTCGCTGACGTCGAGGCGTTCGAGTTTCGCCAGTGGGCGTCCGTCCGGCGCCTTGATGGCGAAGGGCGCGATGCTCACTGCGACATTGTTCAACAGCAGTTCGGTTTCTTTCGACAGATTGAGTTTGTACTCGGTGCTGAGGCTGATGACACCGTCTTCGAGTACCAGCGGCACCGAATCGCGCACGTATGGCCAAAAGGCTTTCATCTTGCCGTCGGTGACTTTCAGGGTGCCTTCAGAGGTGAACGGGATCAGGCTGAAATTACCGCTCCAGTCGATTCGCCCTCCGGCCGGACCGATGGCGACCAAGGTCATGTCGGCGCTGTCTTCGGGCAAGGTGCTGAGGTTTTTCAGTTCGAAGCTGAGGTCGTCGTAGAGAAACTCGATGGGCTCGCTCGGGCGCACGTCCTGAAAGTGCACGACGCCACTGGCCAGTTTGATGTTATCGATGCGCAGCGGAAATGGTTTGGCGTTGGGATCAGCCGGTGTCGGCTCACTGGCGGGAACGTTGAACAGGCCCAGCAGGTTGAGCTTGCCGTCTTTGGCGAAGAGGATTTCGGTTTTTGGCTTGTCCAGCTGGATGTCGGCCAGGTGCAGCGCTTTTGTCCACAGGCTGTCGAGTTGCAGGTTGGCGTACAGGCGTTCGAAACCGATCTGCTCCTTGCCCGGCTCGCCGATGACCAGGCCCCACAAGGTGACTTCAAGGCTGAACGGATTGAGTTCGATGCGCTGCAAATGCGCAGGCACCGTGGCGTAGTTGGCCAGTTGCTGGTTGGCGATGCGCAGGGCGATGCCCGGCAAAATCAGAAACCCCAGCAGGCTATAAAGGGCCAGAGCAGTCAACAAGGCGCCAATCGCGCGAATCAATCCTTTGGGCATGTGCGGCTTCATCTGTCTGAATCGGAGTGCCTTGGAGTATGGCACGCGATTCTGGTTCCGAAGTACCTGGCGTGACACAGGATTGTTCGGATTCTTCTGTAGGAATAAATAACATGTGGGAGCGAGCCTGCTCGCGAAGGCGTTGTATCAGTCGCTATATCTGCTGTTGATACACCGCTTTCGCGAGCAGGCTCGCTCCCACATTGGATGGTTGTCAGCCGCGCGGGAGGGCTCAGAGCTGGAGGATGAGGGTTTTCAGTGGGGGCTGTTGATCCATTGACGGGAAATCCGCACCCGGGGTCATCACGCTCCACTCGCGCACCGGGCGGCCGGCCTTTTCGGCGCAGCGCAATACCTGTTCGCGCCAGTCGTCCATGCTGACTTTCGCCAGATTGTTGCAGCAGATCAGCACGCCGTTGTCGGCGGTGGTCAGCAGGGCCGGTTTGAGCAAGCTCTGATAATCGCGCAGCAGGTCGACGGTGCCGAATGCACTTTTGGCCCAGGCCGGTGGGTCGAGCAAGACCAGATCGTATTGGCGTTGTTCGAGGCGCTGATAGCTCGGCAGTTTCTGCCCGCGGCGCTGACTGATCGGCAGACCGGCGAGCTGGCGGATCGCCGGGAAGTAATCGGACTGGATGAATTGCATTTCGGGCAATTGCGGGTTGAGCAAACCGTTTTCACGACCGACCGCCAGATTGCCTTCGGCAAAATCCAGGTTGCACACCTCGCGTGCGCCACCGGCTGCCGCACTGAGGCCAACGCCACAGGTGTAGGCGAACAGGTTGAGGACGGATTTGCCTTTGGCGTGATCCTTGACCCAGCCGCGAGTGTTGCGCAGGTCGAGGAACAGCAGTGGATCCTGCCCGGCATGGCGCCCGCGTACGCGGTAGTTCAAGCCCCATTCGTGACCGACCAGATCGGCCAGCGCGGCGTCGTCGGCGCGGTAGACCGTGTCTTCACGGTCAATACGCGAGTTGCCCCGGGAGCGATCGTTGTAAACCAGCAAAGTGTCCAGGCCCAGCGTTTGATTGACGAGGGCATGCAGTTGCAGCAGATCGTCACGTTCCAGCGTCTGGTGAAAGCTTTGCACCAGCAGTTGCGGGCCATAGCGGTCGATGGTCAGACCGCCGGCGCCTTCCTGACTGCCGTGAAACAGGCGATAGCAGTCGGTGCCCTGGCGGTGCAGCTCGGCAAGCAAGTCCTGGCGTTGATCGAGGGCGGCGCGCAGCGCCTGATTCAAGGAAGACATGCGGGCGCCTTGCTGGTGAGAATTGGGGCGCGGGAGTTTAGCAGCTTGGCGGGCAATCGAGTGGCTACCATCGCGAGCAGGCTCACTCCTACAGGAGATTCGTATGCAACCTATATCCCTTGTAGGAGTGAGCCTGCTCGCGATGCTTTTAGATGATCAGGCCCATCCTGCGCTTCGCCCGTTGCACTGAACCATTGCGCATAGCCCAGCGCAGCATCGGTGCGCTGCGTCTGACGCTGGCGCGAACCAACTGGCGTTGCAGCGAACTCTGCCGCACATCGAGCATGTCGCTGGCCCAATCCGGCAGCAGGTCGATGCCGGCCTTCATCATCAGATCGCCAAACGGTCGCGCCAGAGCGCTCGGTGCCGGCGCATCGAGCAACAGGCGCAGAACTTCCCGACTGCGTTCATCACACAGTAACTGCGGGCGCATGCGTTGCAGATAATCGCTCACGGCCTGCCGCGATTTCGGCACATCCCGTGCGCCCAGACGTTCGGCGATCACGGCGATCTCCGCGTAATAGCGATCCTGATCCGCCCCTGACAATTGCGGATTGCGATAACGCAGATGCGCGGCAAGGAAGTTGCTGACTTCCGCCACATGCACCCACGTCAGCAGATGCGGATCACTGGCTGCGTAAGGCCGGCCATCCGGCGCGGTGCCGACCACTTGCAGGTGAATGGTGCGAACCTTCTCGATCAGCCAGTCGGCATCGCGACGCGAGCCGAACGTGGTGCCGGAAACAAACTGACTGGTGCGCCGCAAGCGCCCGAGCATGTCCTGACGAAAGTTCGAATGATCCCAAACCCCGGCCAACGCCAGCGGATGCAGGGCTTGCAGCAACAACGCGCTGATGCCGCCGATCAGCATGCTGCTGAAATCACCGTGCACCTGCCAACTGATCGAGTCGGGGCCGAACAGGCCGGGATCGCCCTTGGGGTTTTCCAGGTCGAGCTGACCGAGGGACAGGCCGGTCAGGCTCATGAGCTGATTTTCGATACGGCTGCGGATGAATTCCATGGCACTCATTAATGAGGGGAGGGCGCGGCTGATTGGCCGCGCCCGGGAGGTTACTGATTGAGGCGCTTGTCGATCAGGCCCTGGACCACGCTCGGGTCGGCCAGGGTCGAGGTGTCGCCGAGGCTGTCGAGTTCGTTGCAGGCAATCTTGCGCAGGATACGCCGCATGATCTTGCCTGAGCGGGTTTTCGGCAAGGCCGGTGCCCACTGGATCAGGTCCGGTTTGGCGAAGCTGCCGATTTCCTTGCTGACGTGGGCCAGCAGTTCTTTCTTCAACTCGTCGTTCGGCTCGGCGCCGTTCATGGGGGTGACAAAGGCATAGATGCCCTGGCCTTTGACGTCGTGTGGATAACCGACCACGGCGGCTTCGGCGATGCTGTCGTGCAGCACCAGCGCACTTTCCACCTCGGCAGTGCCGATGCGATGCCCGGAAACGTTGATCACATCGTCGATACGCCCGGTGATCCAGTAGTCGCCATCCTCGTCGCGCCGCGCGCCGTCACCGGTGAAGTAGTAGCCGGGATAGGGTTTGAAATAGGTGTCGACCATCCGCTGCGGATCGCCGTACACACTGCGAATCTGTGCCGGCCAACTGGATTTGATCGCCAGCACGCCGCTGCCGGCGCCTTTGATTTCCTTGCCCTGTTCGTCAAGCAGCACAGGCTGCACGCCGAATATCGGCTGCGTGGCGCAACCCGGTTTGATCCGCTGTGCGCTGACCAGCGGGCTGAGCATGATGCCGCCGGTCTCGGTCTGCCACCAGGTATCGACGATGGGGCAGCGCTGTTCGCCGACCACATTGAAATACCATTCCCACGCTTCCGGATTGATCGGCTCACCGACGCTGCCGAGTAATCTGAGGCTGGCGCGCGACGTTTCCTTCAACGGTTCGGCACCTTCACGCATCAATGCGCGCAGGGCGGTCGGTGCGGTGTAGAAAATGTTGACCTTATGCTTATCGATCACCTGCCAGAATCGCGAGCTGCTCGGGTAGCTCGGCACGCCCTCGAACATCAGCGTGGTTGCGCCATTGGCCAGCGGGCCATAGACGATGTAGCTGTGGCCGGTGACCCAGCCGACGTCGGCGGTACACCAGAACACCTCACCGTCGCGATAGTCGAGCACGTATTTGAAGGTCATCGCGGCTTGCAGCAGGTAGCCGCCAGTGGTGTGCAAAACGCCTTTGGGTTTACCGGTGCTGCCGGAGGTGTAGAGGATGAACAGCGGGTCTTCGGCGTCCATCGGCTCCGGCGGGCAATCATCGCTGGCGTCGCGCACGGCCTGGTGATACCAGAGGTCGCGGCCTTCTACCCAGTCGACTTTGCCCTGAGTGCGCTCGACCACCACGACGGTGCTGACGTCAGGGCAACTTTGCAGGGCTTTGTCGACATTGCTTTTCAGCGGCACGAACTTGCCGCCGCGCACGCCCTCGTCGGCGGTGATCACGGTGCGGCAGTCAGCATCGAGGATACGGTCACGCAGCGAATCCGGGGAGAAGCCACCGAACACCACCGAATGAATCGCGCCGATCCGCGCGCAAGCGAGCATGGCATAAGCGGCTTCGGGGATCATCGGCATGTAGATGCACACCCGGTCGCCTTTCTTCACGCCACGGCTTTTCAGCACGTTGGCCAGTCGGCAGACATGGTGGTGGAGTTTCTTGTAAGTGATTTGCGCCGATTCAGCCGGGTCATCACCCTCCCAGAGCAGGGCTGTCTGATCGCCGCGTTGTTCGAGGTGACGGTCGATGCAGTTGTAACTGACGTTGAGCTTGCCGCCAGCGAACCAGGCCGCTTCACCGGTTCTCAGGTCGTAGCGCTGGACGGTCTGCCACGGCGTGCTCCAGTCGAGGAACCGCGTGGCCTGTTCGGCCCAGAAGGTGCTGGGGTGTTCAATGGATTCGCGGTACAGGCGCTGATAGTCGTCCTGACTCAACTGAGCAGCCCGGCGGACGGCATCGGCTTTGGGGAACGTGCTGATATCGAACATGACGGTTCCTTATTCTTGTTGTGCGACAGGAATAAAGATGCGCCGAGCGATGCAGAGGTTCAAGTCATGTGTAAAACAACTGTGGGAGCGAGCCTGCTCGCGAATGCGGTGTGTCAGTCAACAAAGATGCTGAATGACACGCCGCATTCGCGAGCAGGCTCGCTCCCACATTGAATATGGGTTGCCCACTGGAATTGTGGGCAACCCATTCACATCAGCCGCGGTGACGACCACGGAAGTAGTTGATCAGGCCTTGGGTGGACGGATCGTCAGCGGTGCTTTCATCGCTGCCGACCAGGCGGTTGTAAACGCCTTTGCCCAGTTCCTTGCCCAACTCCACACCCCACTGGTCGAAGGCGTTGATGCCCCAGACCACGCTTTGTACGAACACTTTGTGTTCATACATGGCCACCAATGCGCCGAGACGACGCGGACTGATGCGCTCGACCACAATAGTGTTGCTCGGACGGTTGCCCGGGATCACCTTGTGCGGTGCGAGTTTGTGCACTTGCTCTTCGCTCATGCCTTTGTCGCGCAGTTCCTGCTCGGCTTCCGGCAGGGTCTTGCCGAGCATCAGCGCCTGACTCTGCGACAGGCAGTTGGCGTACAGCCACTGATGGTGGTCGGAGACCGGGTTGAAGCTGACGATCGGCACGATGAAGTCGGCCGGGATCAGTTGGGTGCCTTGATGCAGCAACTGGTGGTAAGCGTGCTGACCGTTGCAGCCGACGCCGCCCCAGATCACCGGACCGGTATCGGTCGACACCGAAGTGCCGTCCTGACGCACGCTCTTGCCGTTGGACTCCATGTCCAGCTGCTGCAAGTGCTTGGTGATGTTGCGCAGGTAGTGGTCATACGGCAGGATCGCGTGGCTTTGCGCGCCCCAGAAATTGCCGTACCAGACACCGAGCAGCGCGAGCAGCACGGGCATGTTCTGTTCGAACGGCGCGGTCTGGAAATGCTGGTCCATGGTGTAGGCACCGGACAGCAGTTCCTTGAAGTTGGACATGCCGATGGCCAGAGCGATCGGCAAACCGATGGCCGACCACAGCGAATAACGGCCGCCGACCCAGTCCCACATCGGGAAGATGTTTTCTTCGCGGATACCAAACGCGATGGCTGCCGCATTGTTACTCGACACGGCGATGAAGTGACGATACAGCTCGGCTTCGGAACCGCCCTGAGCCAGATACCAGGCGCGTGCGGCTTGAGCGTTCTTCAGGGTTTCGAGGGTATTGAACGACTTCGACGAAACGATGAACAGCGTGGTCTCGGCGCGCAGTTTTTGCGTCAGTTCGTGGAATTCGCTGCCGTCGATGTTTGCCAGATAGTGGCAACGCACGCCTTTCTGCGCGTAGGACAGCAGTGCTTCGGAGACCAGCTCAGGACCGAGGAACGAGCCACCGATGCCGATGTTGACCACGTCAGTGATCGGCTTCTCGGTGTAGCCGCGCCACAGACCGTCATGGATGCGGCCGACCAGATCGGTGATCTGGTTCAGTACCTTGTGCACTTCCGGCATCACGTTGACGCCGTTGACCGACAGCTTGTCGCCTACCGGGCGGCGCAGGGCGGTGTGCAGCGCCGGGCGGCCTTCGGAGGCGTTGACGATTTCGCCGTCGAACAGCGCTTTGATCGCGCCCTTCAGATCGACTTCATTGGCCAGACCCACCAGCAGATTGCGGGTCTCGGCGTTGATCAAATTCTTCGAATAATCGAGAAACAGCCCGCAGCTGCTGAGGGTGAACTGATTGAAGCGCTGCGGATCGGCGTTGAAGGCTTCGCGCATGCTGAAATCCTGCATGGCTTGGCGGTGATCTTTCAACGCTTGCCAGGCAGGCAGAGCGGTAACGTCATGAGGAGTGCGGTAGTACGCCATCGCTGCGGTTTTCCTTTTTACTTGAACGGCCTTTTGAACACTGAACAGGCCAGCACGCCATGTTTGAGCGTGGGCCAACTGCGTCGCCACGGTTTCTGGACACAGGGCGAATACAGTAAACCTCGCGCTGCGATCTGTCTTGACTTTGTCTGACCCGTTCCCTGTACTTTTTTAACATTGATACCGGGAACTGGCCGACAAACGGAAGGGGAACAGGACGCTCGGCGGGTCAGGCGACCTGAACCGGGATGGCGTTGCTGGTATGGCTCAGCTCATTGCCCGGTGCCATATAGAGCATGCGCGGTTTGAAGTTAAGCAGTTCCGCCTCGCTGTAATGGGCGTAAGCACAGATGATCACCCGGTCGCCGACCTTGGCCTTGTGCGCAGCGGCGCCATTGACCGAGATCATGCGCGAACCTTCTTCGCCACGGATGGCGTAAGTGGTGAAACGCTCGCCATTATCGACGTTATAAATCTGGATCTGCTCGTACTCACGGATGCCGGACAGGTCCAGCCACTCGCCATCAATGGCGCACGAACCTTCGTAATCGAGCACCGCGTGAGTGACTTCGGCGCGGTGCAGTTTGGCCTTGAGCATGATCGCGTGCATGAGAGTTTCCCGGGTTGAAATCGAACGGCGGGCAGTGTGCCCGAAGGCTTAGAGGGCGGCAATATGGCTTGAAATGCAATTTTCAGGACGCTGAAAAACACTGTAGGAGTGAGCCTGCTCGCGATAGCGGACTGTCATTCAACAATGATGTCGAAAGTCAGGCCCTCATCGCGAGCATGCTCACTCCTACAGGGGGGATTGCGGTTTTTTTTAGACAGGGCTGTCGAGATTCAGGTGCAGGTTATCGATCAACCGCGTGGTGCCCAGGAACGCGGCCACCAGAATCACCAGATCACGATCTTCAGCCACCGCCGGGCGCAAGGTCAGCGCGTGGCGAATTTCCAGATAGTCCGGGCGCAGGCCCGCGGCTTCCAGCGTTTGCAACTGCGCACTGATCAACGCCGGAAAATCGCGTTCACCTTGTTTGATCGACTCGGCAATCGCGTTCAGGCTACGGTAAACCACCGGGGCCACGGCACGTTGTTCTTCACTGAGGAAGCCATTGCGCGACGACAGCGCGAGGCCATCGGCGGCACGCACCGTCGGCTCGCCGATGATCTGGATCGGCATGTTCAGGTCATGCACCAGGGCGCGGATCACGGCCAGTTGCTGGAAGTCCTTCTGACCGAAAATCGCCAGATCCGGCTGGACCATGTTGAACAGTTTGCTGACCACTGTCGCTACACCTTCAAAGTGCCCGGGACGACTGGCGCCGCACAGACCTTCAGAGAGTTGTGGCACGCTGACCCGGGTCTGCCCGGCCATGCCATCGGGATACATTTCTTCAGCGGTCGGCGCGAACAACAGGTCGCAACCGGCTTCCAGAAGTTTTTCCTGATCCGCCGCCAGGGTGCGCGGGTACTTGTCGAGGTCTTCGCCGGCGCCGAATTGCAGCGGGTTGACGAAAATGCTCGCCACCACGAAGTCCACGCGCTGTGTGGCTTTGGTGATCAGTGCGACATGGCCGCTGTGCAGGTTGCCCATGGTCGGCACGAAGCCGATGCGCTTGCCTTCGCTACGGGCGCGGGCTACGGCGGCGCGCAGTTCGCGTACGGTTTTGACGGTGTTCATGCAGAGAATCCGTGTTCGATGCCTGGGAACGTGGTGGCTTTGACTTCGCTGACGTAAGCCTTCAGCGCGGACTGAATGTTGTCCTGGCCATTCATGAAGTTCTTCACGAACTTCGGCACGCGGCCGGTGATCGACAGACCGAGCATGTCGTGCAGCACCAGTACCTGACCGTCAGTGGCGTTACCGGCACCGATGCCGATGACCGGGATCTTCACTGCCTGACTGATTTCAGCAGCCAGTTCACTCGGCACGCACTCGAGCAGCAGCATGGCTGCGCCCGCCTGCTCCAGCGAGATCGCGTCGGCACGCATTTGCCGCGCCTGGTTCTCGTTGCGGCCTTGCACCTTATAGCCACCGAGAATGTTCACTGCTTGCGGGGTCAGGCCCATGTGCGCGCAGACCGGAATCCCGCGTTCGGCGAGCAGACGGATCGACTCGGCCAGCCACAGCGCACCTTCAACCTTGATCATGTGCGCGCCGGCCTGCATCAGCATGGCGCTGTTGGTCATGGTCTGTTCGAGGGTGGCGTTGGCCATGAACGGCAGATCCGCGAGGATCAGGGCATCGGTGTTGCCGCGTTTGACGCAGGCGGTGTGGTAGGCCATTTCTGCGGTGGTCACCGGCAAAGTGCTGTCGTGACCTTGCAGGACCATGCCGAGGGAGTCGCCCACCAGCAGCACTTCGACACCGGCCTCGTTGCAGGCGTGGGCGAAGGTCGCGTCATAGCAGGTCAG